>JAQXRK010000047.1 GCA_029218485.1 bacterium
CTCAAGGGGCTCCTCCCCGCGCTTGACCGGAGTTGTCAACCGTTGCGGTGGGCACGCCGCTGGAAGAATTTGACCGCTTCCACAATCGGCACGACCAGCGCCGCAATCATAATCGCGATGGCGTACTCAGTGAACTCTACCGTTTCAAAGCCGAACGCATTCGCGAGGAAGGGGATTTCGCACACAGCCGTCGTGGCGGCGAGACTGCCCAGCGCGGCCCAGTTGAGCGCCTTGTTCATGCCCTTGACAGCAAGCAGGCTCTTGCGCTGGGAGCGCATGTTGAAGCTGTGGAAGATCTCCGCCATGCTCATGGTCAGGAAGGCCATCGTCATGCCGTCCGGGCTGTTGACGATCTCCCATGCGCCGGACTCCAGAAAATGGCCGATGAAGTAGGAGGCGAGCGTGAGCAGCGAAACGAGCAGCCCCTGATAAGCGATGTCAAAGCCCATGCCGCCGGCAAAGATATTCGCCTTGGCCGAGCGCGGCTGGCGGCGCATGATATCGGCCTCCGCCCGCTCCATGCCCAGCGCGAGCGCCGGGAAGCTGTCCGTGACGAGATTGATCCAGAGCAGGTGCACCGGCTTCAGGATCGTAAAGCCCATGAGCGTCGAAAGAAAGATGCTCATCACTTCGCTCATGTTGGAGCCGAGCAGGAACTGAATGGCCTTGCGGATGTTGTCATAGATGCGCCGGCCCTCCTCCACGGCGCCGACGATGGTTGCGAAGTTGTCGTCGGCCAGCACCATGTCGGCAACGTTTTTCGTCACGTCCGTGCCGGTGATGCCCATACCGACGCCGATATCGGCGCTCTTGATCGAGGGCGCGTCGTTGACGCCGTCGCCCGTCATCGCGGTCACGAAACCGGCGCGCTTCCACGCCGTGACGATGCGCGTCTTATGCTCCGGCTGAACGCGCGCATAGACGGAGATGCGCTGCAATTCCTGCTCGAATTCCGCCTCGCTCATCCGGTCCAGCTCGGAGCCGGTGATCGCGCGCATGCCGTCCTCAAGAATGCCGAGCTCCTTTGCGATCGCCGTCGCGGTATCCACGTGGTCGCCCGTGATCATGATCGGGCGGATGCCCGCGCTCCGGCACTCGACAATGGCGGCCTTCACCTCCGGGCGCACCGGGTCGATCATGCCGGTCTGGCCGATAAAGCAGAGCTCGGTTTCAAGAACATCCGGCTCCTGCCGCTCCGGACGGCTGCTCCAGTCGCGCTTGGCCGCGGCCAGCACGCGCAGCGCGCGGTCGGCCATCGCCTTGTTTGCATCCAGAATCCTCTGGCGGTATTCCCCGGTCATGGGGGCGATGCTCCCATCCGCTGCTACATAGTGGGTACAGCGCCGCAGGATCTCGTCCGGCGCGCCCTTGGTAAACTGGATGATCGAGCCATCCGCCTGCCGGTGCAGCGTGCTCATCATCTTCCGGCCGCTGTCAAAGGGTGCTTCCCCGATGCGCGGAAGCTCCCGCTTGAGCGTGTTTTTATCCAGAGAGAGCGTTGCGGCCCATGCGACGAGCGCCGCTTCCGTGGGTTCGCCGGTCACGCTGCCTTCGGCGTCGATCTCCGCGTCGGAGCAGAGCGCCATGGCGGTGGCGAGCAGCGATTCGTCCGGGCAGAACGCATCCACAACGGTCATCCGGTTCTGCGTCAGCGTGCCGGTCTTATCGGAGCAGATGATCTGTGCGCAGCCAAGCGTTTCGACCGCCGTGAGACGGCGGATGATCGCATTGCGCTTCGACATGTTGGTCACACCGATGGAGAGTACGACCGTTACAACCGCGGCAAGCCCCTCGGGAATCGCCGCCACGGCCAGCGAGACCGCAATCATAAAGGAGTTGAGCACAACCTCCGTGGACAGGCTGCCCGCCTGCAGCACCTGCACACCGAAGATCACCACGCAGATGCCCAGCACCAGCCAGGTGAGCACTCTCGAAAGCTGCGCCAGTTTGATTTGCAGCGGCGTCTGCCCGTCCTGCGCCTGCGAGAGCGCGTCGGCAATCTTGCCCATCTCGGTCTGCATGCCGGTACCGGTGACCACCGCTTTGCCGCGCCCATAGACGACCGTGCTGCCCATGTACACCATGTTCTTGCGGTCGCCGAGGGGAACGTCGGCGTTTTCCTCCCGGAGCTGAATGATGTCGATGAACTTCGTGACCGGTACGGACTCTCCGGTCAGCGCAGCCTCCTCGACCTGAAGGCTCGCGCTCTCGATCAGCCTCCCGTCCGCCGGCACAGCGTCTCCAGCCTCGAGCACGATGATATCGCCCACGACCAGCTCCTCGCTCCGCACGGTCATCAGCTGTCCGCCGCGTATGACCTTTGAGGTAGCGGCAGCCATCTGCTGCAGCGCCTCGATGGCCTTTTCCGCCTTGCTCTCCTGATAGACGCCCAAAATGGCATTGATGATGACGACGGCCAATATGATGATCACATCCGCAAAGCCCTGGCCTTCAATCGCCGCCAGAGTGCCGGAAACGGCTGCGGCCGCGAGCAGGACCAGAATCATGGGGTCTTTGAGCTGTTCAAAGAAGCGGGCGATCAGGGATGCCTTTTTGCCCTCAGCCAGCTTGTTGGGGCCGTTTTGTTGGAGTCTGGCGGCCGCCTCTTCTGCGGTGAGGCCGGCTTCATCGCTGCCCGATTGCTGCAAAACCTCTGCTGCGTCTTCCAGGTAGTATTTCATGCACTCCATTCCTCTCTTTTCTATAGTCTGGTCAAAAATGAAAAAACATGCGCAGCAAAAGCGTGCGCATGAGTCTGGTTCTTTCATTCAAGCCAGGCGGCGTGCAACCGCCATGTATGTTGACTTGAAACACGGCTTCACGCCGTGCAAACTACTCCCTCATTTCTTTTTATCTATTATATCGGCCCTTCACACGGATTGCAAGCGGAAAGCGGAAATATTTTCCGCCTTCAGACATGGCAACTCCACGAAGCGTTGATTGCAGGGCGC
>JAQXRK010000048.1 GCA_029218485.1 bacterium
TACCGCCAGTACATCGAAAAGGATGCGGCTCTCGAGCGGCGGTTCCAGCCGGTCATGGTGGCGGAGCCGTCGGTGGAGGACACCATCTCCATCCTGCGCGGCCTCAAGGAGCGCTATGAGGTGTTCCACGGCGTGAAGATCCAGGATCAGGCGCTGATCGCGGCGGCCACGCTGTCCAACCGCTATATCTCCGACCGCTTCCTGCCGGATAAGGCGATCGACCTCGTGGATGAGGCGTGCGCGCTCATCAAGACCGAGATGGATTCCATGCCGACGGAGCTGGACGAGATCTCCCGCAAGATCATGCAGCATGAGATCGAGGAGGCGGCGCTGAAGAAGGAGACCGATAAGCTCTCGCAGGAGCATCTCCAGGAGATACAGAAGGAGCTGGCCGATCTCAGGGCGACGTTCGGCGAGATGAAGGCCAGATGGGAGAACGAGAAGCAGGACATCGGCAAGGTGCAGGCGCTCCGCGAGGAGATCGAGCGCACCAACGCGGAGATCGAGCGCGCGCAGAGTGCCTATGATCTCAACCGCGCCGCCGAGCTCAAATACGGCAAGCTCCCGCAGCTGCAGCAGCAGCTCGAAGCGGAGGAGCAGAAGGCGGAGGAGAAGCAGCACGGTGCGAAGTACCTGCGCGACCGCGTGACGGAGGAGGAGATCGCCCGCATCGTCGCCCGCTGGACGGGCATCCCGGTCTCGCGGCTCATGGAGGGCGAGCGCGAAAAGCTGTTGCGGCTCGACAGCATTCTGCATCAGCGCGTCATCGGTCAGGACGAGGCGGTCGAGCGCGTGTGCGATGCCATCCTGCGCTCGCGCGCCGGCATTCAGGACCCGAACCGCCCCATCGGCTCGTTCCTGTTCCTTGGCCCGACGGGCGTGGGCAAGACGGAGCTGGCCAAGGCGCTGGCGCAGGCGCTGTTCGACGACGAGCGCGCCATGGTGCGCATCGATATGTCCGAATACATGGAGAAGTACTCCGTGTCGCGGCTCATCGGCGCGCCTCCGGGCTATGTCGGGTATGACGAGGGCGGCCAGCTCACCGAGGCGGTGCGCAGAAAGCCGTATGCGGTCATCCTGTTCGATGAGGTGGAGAAGGCGCATCCCGATGTGCTGAACGTGCTCCTGCAGGTGCTCGACGACGGCCGTATCACCGATGGTCAGGGTCGCACGGTTGACTTCAAGAACAGCATCATCATCCTCACCAGCAACCTCGGCTCCGACGTCATTCTGGACGGCATCGAAAAGAACGGCGAGATCAGCGAGGAAGCGCGGGACAAGGTGCACATGCTGCTCAAGACGCACTTCCGGCCGGAGTTCCTGAACCGGCTGGACGAGACGGTGTTCTACAAGCCGCTGACCAGCGAAAACCTGTCGGCCATTGTCGACCTGTTGGTGAAGGATTTGCAGAAGCGCCTCAGCGCCAAGCAGCTCAGCGTTGCCATCACCGATGCGGCCAGAGCGTACATCATCGAGGCCGGCAGCGACCCGGTCTACGGCGCGCGCCCGCTTAAGCGGTTCCTGCAGTCGCGGGTGGAGTCGCTCCTCGCGCGGCATATCCTGCAGAACGACCCGGCGCCCGAGACCTGCCTGACGGTCGATTACGACGGGCATGCGCTGACCGTGCGCTGAAAGCACAACAGCTGAAAACACAACAAGAATACGGGAGAGGCGGCCATCCGGCGGATGGCCGCCTGCGTTTGTCGGTACCCCCGATGGCAGTCTGCCGGATTGCATGCGCACAAAGCGATGGAGCAGCGCCCGGAAAGATAACGGTTTGCGCGAAGGTCTTGCGGGCCGGACCATGGAGCGCTCCCCAAGAGCCTTGGATCTGGCCGCTGCAATCCCGGCCGGGAAGCGCGGGGCTATATTGAGCGCAATTCGCTTTTTATATCGATGAAGGTATTGTTTTCATGTACATACTGTAGTATACTAAAATGACGTTAGAAACCATACGATGGTGTGGACAGCAAGCGACAGGGGGGAGAACATGAAGAGGAGATTGCCGGCATCCATTCTGGCGGTGCTGATGATGGTGCTGGTTATTGTGGCTGCGCAAACAGCGCTGGGGGCGCCTGCGACTACGGTGCGCGGTGATATCCCTGTTGAAAAGCTGTGGGATCATGGCAGCCTGCCCGCTGCGCAGCAGCCGCAGAGCGTGACGGTAAAGCTCATGCAGGGGAGCAAGTTGGTTCAGCAGCTCACTCTGACCGAGGGTACCGACGGCCATTGGACGGGTGTCTTTGAGAATGTACCGCTGTATACCAACGGCACGCCGATCGATTATACGGTGACGGAAGCACCGTTGGGAAATTATGCCATGTCGGTTGTCCAGCTCCCGTACGCGGGGACGGTTTCTGCCGGCACGTGGTCGGAAAAGATAACGCCTGCAAGTGAGAGCACATACTCCATCGGTGAGGCCGAGGCCGTGGTTGCCAATCAAGGCGGTACCTATGATATCTGGTCGCTTAACACGCTCAACGATGTGCAGCAGCAGGCGCTGGTGGATGAGATCAACCGGGCCAATCTGCAGGGCCTTGGCGCAACACTGAAGCTGGGAATCGGTGGAAACACGGAGTTTCGCTTTGGGCTTCCAGCCGTGTTTTACGATAAAAAGGGCAATACCGTTGAGATCCGTCAGGGAAAAAATGGCAGGGAGATCGAATTTGGAGCGAGTTCCGTTTGG
>JAQXRK010000049.1 GCA_029218485.1 bacterium
AGCAGCACGAGGTCGCCCATGACGCTGCGCTTGATCTCCTCATTGATCATGGCGTTGCCGCCGTATTTGACGACGACGATCCGCCCGGTATAGTTTTGAATGTATGGCAGCGCGTTGCAGAGCACCTCCGCCCGCTGCGCATTGGTCAGCAGCATGCCGCTTCTCCTTTCCCGCGTTACGTTCTGTAATCGCCGTTGATCTTCACATAGTCATAGGTCAGGTCGCAGCCCCACGCCTCGGCGCACGCGCTGCCGTCCGACAGGTCGATCAGCACGTCGATCTCCTCCTCGGACAGGACCTTCTTGGCCAGCTCCTCGGAGAACGGCACGCCGCGCCCCCGCTCGCACACGGCGACGCTGCCGGCCGGCGAGGCAAAGCGCACGGCCACGCCATCCACGTCCACGTCCGCGCCGCTGTAGCCGATGGCGCAGAGCACGCGGCCCCAGTTGGCGTCGGCGCCGAACATGGCCGCCTTGAACAGGCTCGAGCAGATGACGCTCTTGGCCACGGTGCGCGCGGCGCCGGCATCCTTTGCGCCGGTGACGCGGCAGGTGAGCAGCTTGCTCGCGCCCTCGCCGTCCTTGGCGATGGTGCGGCACAGGTGCTTCGTCACGGCGGCGAGCGCGGCGCAGAACGCATCGTAATCGCTGCCGGGCGCCGCAATCATCGCGTTGCCCGCGAGGCCGTTTGCGAGGATGGAGACCATGTCGTTGGTGGAGGTGTCGCCGTCCACGCTGATCATGTTGAACGAATCCTGCACATCGCTTGAGAGCGCCGCCTGCAGCATGATCGGGCTGATGGCCGCATCCGTCGTCAGGAACACGAGCATGGTCGCCATGTTCGGGTGGATCATGCCGGAGCCCTTGGCAATGCCGCCGATCGTGCAGACCGCGCCGCCAGCCTCGAACGACACGGCGATCTCCTTGACGAGCGTGTCGGTCGTCATGATCGCCTCGCCCGCGGCGGCGCTGCCGTCCTTCGAGAGCGCTTTGGCGAGCGCCGGCATGCCCGCGGCGATCGGCGCAAGGTCGAGCGGCTGCCCGATCACGCCGGTCGAGGCCACGATTACATCGTCCGCCGGAATGCCCGTATATTGGGAAACGAGCGCGCACATCTCCTGCGCGACCGCTTCACCGCCGGGATTGCAGGTGTTGGCGTTGCCGCTGTTGCAGACGACGGCCTGCGCAAACCCGTTCATCAGGTGCGCTTTCGTCACGGCCAATGGCGCGCCCTTGACGAGATTTTTCGTGTACACCGCGGCCGCGGCGCACGGCTCCTCGCTCACGATCAGCGCCAGATCGCGCTTTGTCCGGTTCTTGCGGATGCCGCAGTGCACGCCCGCGGCGGTGAATCCCTTCGGCGCGCAAACGCCGCCCGATACCTGTTTCATTGCTCTCTCCCTCTGTTTTCCGTCATTGGCCCGCGCGCTCCTGCCGCAAGCCGCAAGGAAATCCCCGCCGCGGCGGAGATCCCGTCAAAATTCCAATCGATTGCCGGTCTGCGCGCGCCTACAGCGCCTCGCCCACCAGCAGGCCGCTGGTCTCCGGCGCGCCCAGCAGCAGGTTCATGCACTGGACGGCCGCGCCGGAAGCGCCCTTGCCGAGGTTGTCGTACAGCGCGTGGACGGCGAGCCGGTCGCCGCCGCCGGAAACGCAGAGCACCATGTCGTCCCGCCCGGAGAGGGCGTTTGCGCTCAGCATGCCCTCGGCTGCCGGCGGGAGCACGTGCACGCACGCCGCGCCCGCATAGTGCGCTTCATACAGTTCGGTCAGCGCCCCGGCCGTCAGCGGCGCGCGAAGCTGGCCGATGTGCAGCGGGACGCTCACGAGCATGCCGCTGTAAAAATCGCCCACGATGGGGAAGAACACCGGCGGGCCGGACAGCCGGGACACGGCCTGCATCTCGGCGAGGTGTTTGTGCCGCTGTGTCAGGCCGTAGATGCGCGGCGCGTCCAGCGCCTTCGGACGGTCCGCCGCCTCATACTCCGCGATCATCCGCTTGCCGCCGCCGCTGTAGCCGGTCAGCGACGTGCAGGAGAGCTGCGCGTCAGCCGACAGAACGCCGGCCTCCACGAGCGGCCGCACGATGGCCAGATACCCGCTCGCGTGGCAGCCCGGCACGGCGATGCGCGTGCCGGAGACGATCGCGCTGCGGTGCGCCTTCGTCAGCTCCGGAAACCCGTACGCCCAGCCGCTTGCGGTGCGGTGCGCGGTCGACGTATCGAGGATGCGCGTGTGCGGGTTTTCGACCATGGCGACCGCCTCGCGCGCCGCCGCGTCCGGCAGGCACAGGAACGCGATGTCCGCGCTGTTGAGCAGCTCCCTGCGCGCGGCGGGATCCTTGCGCTTTTCGGGGTCGATGGTCATGAGCTCGATATCGCTGCGGCCCGGCAGGCGGCTGTGGATGCGCAGCCCGGTCGTGCCCTCGCTGCCGTCGATGAATACGCGGATCATGCCAAAACCTCCTTTGCTTCGGACGCGCCGGCCGCAATGCCGAGCTGTGCGCGCAGCGAAGCGATCTGCTTTTGCACGGAGGCGGGGGCGGTGCCGCCGTAGGAGCGGCGCTTTTCCACGCATGCGTCCAGATCGATGGCCTGATAGACGTCCTCGTCAAAGCAGGGCGAAAACTCCCGGTAGACGGAGAGCGGCAACGCCTCGAGCGTCGTCCCCTCCTGTATGCAGCGGGCCACGAGCGCGCCAGTGATCTGGTACGCCGTGCGGAACGGCAGCCCCTTGCCGGTCAGATAGTCCGCGCAGTCCGTTGCGTTGATAAAGCCCGCGGAGGCGGCCTGGCGCATGCGGTCGGTGCGCACGCGCATGGTGGCGAGCATCGGCGTGAAGATCGTGAGGCACTGGCGCACGGTATCCACGCTGTCGAAGATCGGCTCCTTGTCCTCCTGCATGTCCTTGTTGTAGGCGAGCGGCAGCCCCTTCATGACCGTCAAGAGCGACATGAGGTTGCCGTAGGCGCGGCCGGTCTTGCCGCGCACCAGCTCCGCGACGTCCGGGTTCTTCTTCTGCGGCATGATGCTGGAGCCGGTGGCGTAGGCGTCGTCCAGCTCCACAAAGCGGAACTCCCACGAGCACCAGAGCACGATTTCCTCGGAAAAGCGCGACAGATGCATCATCAGCACCGCGAGGCAGGAGGCCAGCTCAAGCACAAAATCCCGGTCGGACACGCCGTCGAGGCTGTTCTCGCATGCGCCGTCAAACCCCAGCGCCGCGGCCGTCATCTGCCGGTCGATCGGGAACGTGGTGCCCGCGAGCGCGCAGGAGCCGAGCGGCGAGACGGACATGCGCTTTTTGCAGTCGGCCAGCCGGTCCAGATCGCGCGTGAACATCTGGGCGTACGCCATCAGATGGTGGCCGAACGTGACGGGCTGCGCGCGCTGCAGGTGCGTATAGCCGGGCAGGATGGCCGAGGCGTACGTCTCGGCCTGATCGAGCAGAACCCGGAGCAGTTCAAGCAGGAGCGCGCGCGTTTCATCGATCGCGGCGGACAGATACAGCCGCAGGTCGAGCGCGACCTGATCGTTGCGGCTGCGCGCGGTGTGGAGCCGCTTGCCCGCATCGCCGATGCGCTTTGTCAGCTCCGCCTCGACGAACATGTGGATATCCTCCGCCGACGGATCCGGCCGGAGGGCGCCGCTGTCGAGATCGTGCAGAATGCTCTCGAGCCCGGAACAGATGGCCTCGCCCTCAGCGGCGGACAGGATGCCCGTGGCGGCGAGCATGGCGGCATGGGCGAGCGATCCTTCGATATCCTGCCGGTACATGCGCGCATCGAACGGGATGGAGGAGTTGAAATCGTTGAGTTCTTTGGACAGCTCCTTGGAAAACCGTCCCGCCCACATTGCTTTCATGCCGCTCTCCTTACTTGAGCTTCTGCTGCTTTGCCAGCGCGTTCATGCGGATGGAGAGGCCGAACAGGTTGATGAAGCCCTCCGAATCCTTCTGGTCGTAGATGTGATCCTCGCCAAACGTGGCAAGCTCCTCAAAATACTGCGAGTACGGGGAGCTGACGCCGGCGTTGATGAGGTTGCCCTTGTACAGCTCGAGCGTGACATCGCCGGTGACATGCTCCTGCGTCTTCTCGATGAACGCCGAGATGGCCTCGCGCAGCGGCGTGAACCACTTGCCGAAATAGGTCAGCTCCGCAAACTGCTCGGCCACGAGCGTCTTGTAGTGCAGCGTGTCGCGGTCGAGGCACAGCGTTTCGAGCACCTGATGCGCCCGGTACAGGATCGTGCCGCCGGGGGTTTCGTAGACGCCGCGCGACTTCATGCCCACGAGCCGGTTTTCCACGATGTCGACGAGGCCGATGCCATAGGCGCCGCCGAGCTCGTTGAGCTTTTCGATCATGGCGACGGGCGCGAGCTTTTCGCCGTTGACCGCCGTGGGGATGCCCTTTTCAAACGAGATCGTCACAAACGCGGAGGTGTCCGGCGCCTGCTTGGGCGACACGCCCATCTCGAGGAAGCCCTCCTTCTCATAGAGCGGCTGGTTTTTCGGATCCTCGAGGTCGAGCCCCTCGTGGGAGAGGTGCCAGAGGTTCTTATCCTTGGAGTAGTTCGTTTCCCGGTTGATCTTCAGCGGGATATCGTGCGCCTCGGCATAGGCGATCTCCTCCTCGCGGGACTTGATGTCCCACTCGCGCCACGGCGCGATGATCGCCATCTCCGGCGCGAGCGCCTTGATGGCCAGCTCAAACCGCACCTGATCGTTGCCCTTGCCGGTGCAGCCGTGGCAGATGGCGTCCGCACCCTCGGCCTTGGCGATCTCCACGAGCCGCTTGGCGATGACGGGCCGCGCGAGCGCGGTACCGAGCAGGTACTCCTTTTCATAGACCGCGCCGGCCTGAATGGCGGGATAGATATAATCCGTGACAAAGGCCTCCTTCAGGTCCTCGATGTACAGCTTGGAGGCGCCGGTCTTGAGCGCCTTCTCCTCGAGACCGTCCAGCTCCGAGCCCTGACCGACGTCACCGGAGACGGCAACGACCTCGCAGTTGTCGTAGTTCTCCTTGAGCCACGGGATAATGATCGAGGTATCCAGACCGCCCGAATACGCCAGGACAACCTTTTTAATCTGCTTCTTCATAACCGCACCTCCGCATAAAATAAGCATATTTGTTTTATAATTATGCATTATAAGCACAAAATTGGCGGTTGTCAAGGTATTTTTATGCATAAAGGAGTAAAAATCGACAGTGCGGGCACAAAAAAGAGCAGCCGCATGCGGTGCGCATACGGCTGCTCCGGGCATAACGGCTGCTCACGGGCATACGGATGGTTCTCCGGGGGACGGGTGGGCGCGGGCGAGACGCTGCCTGATGAATATGGAATTTGGGGGGCGGGCGCTGTGAAGCGCTGCCTGATACGAAAGCCGGCGGGATGGGTGTGGGACGAGACGATTACGAAAACCGGGGGATGCGGACGGGGCTGTGCAGCGTTATCCGGCGGTTACGAAAACCGGACGCTGCATCTCTGGGCGGTGGCGCGGCGAAGCGCTACGGGGATACGGAGTGGATGGAGAGGGTTTCGCCCTCCAGCATGAGCGCGTTGAGCCGGCATGGCGTACATACGCTCACGCCGCCGTCGAGAAACAGGATGTTGCGCGCCGCATCGTGGACCGGCGCGCCGCCCGCCTCCGGACGGATGCACTGGCAGGGGCGGTGCCCGAACACGAGCAGAAAGGGGAACGGGGGCGCATCGCGGTAAAAGTCGCTGCGCTTCATGCAGCGGTCGTCCTCCTGCTGCTCAAGCGGCGCGGCGGCCAGCCCGGCGGGCACAAACACCGTGCCGCCCGCCGCCCACACAAGGGGGAGGGAGGCCATGCACGCATACACCCCC
>JAQXRK010000050.1 GCA_029218485.1 bacterium
CAATCCGTCCACGGCAAGGGTGCCGAGGGTCTGCCGGTCCGTCAAATCATAGTGCAGCGTGGTAAAGACGGCATAGCCGTCCATGACATAGCGTTCGTCCACATCCTGTCCCGCCGGGTCGGAGAGCTTCTGTCCGCTCGGCGCCCAGAAATAGCGGCCGCCGTACGGATCCTCCCGCTCTTCAAAGCGCAGCGCATACTGCACCACGGAAAGCGGCGCCGTTCGGACGCCCTTGAGCGCGCTGAGCGGCAGATCCGGCACGTTGATATTGAGCACAACACCGAACGGCAGCGGATGCGCCAGAAGATACTCCGCCGCCCTGCGCGCCACGAACGCGGCCGTGTCGAGATGCGCGGGCCGGTGCCCCATGCAGGACACCGCGATCGCCTGATGGCCCAGCAGCGCCGCTTCGTGCGCCGCAGCCACCGTGCCGGAGTACAGCGTGTCCGTGCCGAGGTTCCCGCCGTGGTTGATGCCGGAGAGCACGATATCCGGCTTTGGAAACAGGTTGCCCAGCGCAAGGCGCACGCAATCCACCGGCGTGCCGGAAACCGAATAGGCCGGCACATCGGGCGCGAGCGGCAGCGCAACCCGCTCCACCCGCAGCGGATCGAACAGCGTCATCGACCGGCTGGCGGCGCTGCGCTGCCGGTTCGGGGCGGCAACGAACACCTCATGGTCGCCGGAGAGCGATTTTGCAAGTGTGCCGATGCCTTCCGCCAAATATCCGTCGTCATTGCACAGCAGGAATTTCATGCAATTTCTCCATCATAAAGTTGGTTATTAGTGTATCATGTCGCCGCCAAAAAAGCAATTCATGCAGGAAATCTTTCGGTTCCCTGCATGAAAAGTTCCAGAAGCTGTGGTTCTTCAGAAAATACTGCCCAAGATATGGATGATGAGCGCCATCAGGTACGCCACGACGAGCTGATAGGCGATCATAAACCAGGTGTGCTTTCTGCTGTCCAGCTCGCGCCGCATCGTTGCGACCGCCGCCATGCACGGCACGTACAGCAGCACAAACACGAGGAAGCAATAGGCCGACAGCGGCGTGAACAGACCGGAAAGCGCGGCGGGCAGCGCACTGCCGGTAACGCCCAGGAACATGGAGAGCGACGAGTTGACCGCTTCCTTCGCGATCAGACCCGAGAGCAGCGCAACGGATGCCTGCCAGGTGCCGAACCCGAGCGGTCCGAACACCGGCGCGATCCAGCCGCCGAGCACGCCGAGGATGCTCGTTTCCGTCTGCTCCGTCAGCGAGAGCGTGAAATCAAAGTGCATCATGAACCAGAGCACGATGCTCATCGCGAGGATGATCGTGCCGGCCTTCTCGAGGAAGTGGCCCACGCGCTCGCCAACGTGCAGCAGCGTGTTCCGGAGCGACGGCCAGCGATACGGCGGCAACTCCAGCACGAACGCCGCCTTGTTCTTTCGGAACAGCGTGTGCTTGAACAGGATGCCGGTGAGAATGCCGACCACGATGCCGAGCACATAGAGGCTCAGCACGATCAGGCCCCGGTATTCATCAAAGAACGCCGATGCGATCATGCCGTAAACGGGCAGCTTTGCCGAGCACGACACGAAGGGCAGCAGCATGATCGTCATGCGCCGGTCGTCCTCGTTTTCCATCGTGCGCGCGCACATGGCGGCGGGCACGGTGCAGCCAAAGCCCATCAGCATCGGGATGAACGATTTGCCCGAAAGGCCGAAGCGCTTAAGCGCCCGATCCATCAAAAACGCGGTGCGGGACATATAGCCGCTGTCCTCGAGCAGCGAGAGGAAGAAGAACAGCAGCGCGATCTGCGGCAGAAACACCAGCACGCCGCCGACGCCCGTAATCACGCCGTCGCAGATCAGGCTCACGAGCCACGGCGCCACGCCGGCGCCCTGCAGCATCGTCTCCGCCCAAGGCGCAAGCATATCCCCGATGAGCAGGTCCACGCCGTCGGACAGCCAGCCGCCGAGCGTATCGAACGTGAGCACAAAGATCACGCCCATGATGAGCAGGAAGATCGGGATGCCGAGCCACTTGTTCGTCAGCACCGCATCGATCCGGTCCGTTATGTCGCGCGCCTTGCTGCGCCGGGACGTGGCCGCCGCGCAGACGCGGGTGATGTAGCGGTAGCGGCTGTCCGCAACGCGCGTCTCATTGTCGCCCGGCACGCCCTCGCCGACATAGTCCGCGATCACCTTGTCGATCTCTTTGCGCTGTTCGGGCGTCAGGTGCAGCTGCTCCTGCACCATCGGATCGCCCTCGAGCAGCTTGATCTCCGCCCAGTGCGACGGGAGCGAGGCCCTTGCCGGCGCATCGCCGAGGATCTCGCCGATGCGGTGGTGCGCCGCGTGCGTATGCGCGTCGTAGAGGTCGTCCGGCTCGATCTGGAAGCCCGTGTGCAGCTGCTCATGCGCGAGCGTAAACAGCTTCGCGCTCTCGCGGAGCAGCTCCTCCACGCCCTCGCCGGTGCGCGCGCAGATGGGCACCACCGGCACGCCGAGTTCCAGCGACAGGCGCTCGCAGTCGATGGTCACGCCCATGCGCTTGACCTCGTCCATCATGTTGAGCGCAAGGATCATGGGGCGCTCCAGTTCCATGAGCTGGACGGTCAGATACAGGTTGCGTTCGAGGTTGGTCGCATCGATGATGTTGATGATGGCGTCCGGCTTTTCCTCGATGACAAAGTTGCGCGCCACGACCTCCTCCATCGAATAGGTGGAGAGCGAATAGATGCCCGGCAGGTCCACGATCGTCATGTCGTGTCCGTGTGCGTGCAGATGGCGCTCCTTCTTCTCGACCGTAACGCCCGGCCAGTTGCCGACGTATTCGCGCGCGCCGGTGAGCGCGTTGAACAGCGTCGTCTTTCCGCAGTTCGGGTTGCCCACGAGCGCCAGCTTCACCGGCAGGTCGTCCTGCTCCGGCGTTGTTTTCGGCGCGGCGACGCGCTTCTTTCTGCCAATCCCTGCGCAGGCGTCACAGGAAGCGCAGGAGGCGCAGCCGCCGCACCCATTGGCGTTGATGATCCATTTTGTGAGGCGCTCCGCCTGCTTGTGCGCGTCCAGGTCCGTATCCGCGGTATGCGCGCCCAGCGCTTTGCCCGCGCGCGAGGCAAACTCCTTCTGCAGCTCGGCTTCCTTCTGACGATACGCAACCGCCTCCTCCTCGGAGAACAATGCGATCTGCAGCGCGTCCTCCCGTCTGAGCGACAGCGCGTAGCCGCGCAGGCTCACCTCGATCGGGTCGCCCAGCGGCGCAATCCGCCGAACCTCGATCTCGGTCATCGGGGTGATGCCCATGTCCACCAGGCGCCGTTTCACGCGCGGGTTCTCCGCGCCGACACTCTTGATCATGCCGGATTCGCCCGGCTGCAGTTGTCCCAGTGTCTTTTCCATGCCCTATGCTCCCATATCCCCGGCCGCATTCCGGGTCGTTTTGGGCTTACCGCCCTTCGGGTTGCTCCCCGTCCCGTTCCCGCGAGTAGGCCACCGCCGTGTCCTCCGTGTCCCATAGGCGTTCCATGTTGTAATACTGCCGCTCCTCAGGATGAAAGATATGCACGAGGATGTCCGCGTAGTCGAGCACGATCCAGCGGCCGGCGTCATATCCCTCCTTTCGCCTCAGGTCGAGGCCGATCTGCTCCGCCTTTTCCTCCAGATCGTCACAGAGCGCTTTGATCTGCGGCACCGCGCGGCCGCTGCAGATGACGAACCAGTCGGCGATCACGGTTCTGTCGCCGACATGAATGGCGAGGATATCCTGCGCCTTTTTGTCATACAGCGCTGCACAGAGCGCTTCCACCTGTTCCGGTAAGCGAGTGTTCAATACGGTTCCTCCTTCAATCATGGTCTTGTTCCCGTTGGTCTTGCTGAAAGTATCGCTCCGCCCGCAGCGAGGCCGGGTGTACCGGCGCGCCCTGCGCGCCGAGCCGTCGGATCGTGCCCGCGAGGGCAAAGCGCATCGCCGCGCCGGAATCCGGCCCAAGGTGCGCGCGGTAGTCCTCCGCGCCCGGGTAATTCCGCTCCGGCTCGGTCAGGTCCGCCAGATACACGATGCGTTCGAGCAGGGTCATGTTCGCCTCGCCCGTCGTGTGCAGCCGGATCGCGCGCAGAACCGCTTCGTCCCGCACGCCATAGGTCATCTTCGCCACAACCGCGCCCGCGAACGCGTGCCATACGGGCTCCGCGCCCGGCGTATCGTCGCCGGCCAGCACGGCGAGCCGCTGCTCGTCCATCTGCTTGGCGCAATCGTGCAGCAGTGCCGCAAGCCGCGCCCGTTCAAAGAGGTCCGCCCGCTCCTGCGGCGCCGCCTCTTCGAGATACCGCTGGGTGAGCGCCGCCGCCTGGCGCACCGCGCCCATCACATGCCGGTACCGCTTCGGCGAAAGCGCGCGCTGCATCTGCGCCCGCAGCGCGTTCACCGCGTCCGGCAGATACAGGCCCTCCTCATAAAAATACCGTTCGACCGCCGGCTCCGCAAGCGACTGCACGGGCAGCGCATGAAACACGCGCTCACGAATCTCCGTCGAGGAGATCCGGTCCACCGTTTGATCCAGCAGCGCAACGCGGGCGCCGAACCTCTGCCGCAGCGCTTGTGCCGCAGCCGCATCGTTCTTACATTCGCCCTGCCGCGGGAGCGCGATGATGCCGGCCAGTTGCAGCAGCTCGTCCGCGCGGTGCCAGTTCGGCAAATCCAGCAGCATATCGCTGCCGACGATCCAGAACAGCTCTGCGCCTGGATACAGCTGCTTCAGCCCGGTCAGCGTATCGAACGTATAGCTGCGGCCCGCGCGCTTCAACTCCATGTCGCACGCGGCGATGTTGGAAAACGGCGCCGCCGCCAGCTCCGCCATGCGGAACCGGTGCGCCCCGTCCACCGCGCCCGCGACCCGCTTGTGCGGCGGATCCGCGGCAACCATGAGAAGCACCCGATCAAGCGCCATGGATTCCAGCGCAATCCGGGCCATCTGCATATGCGCGCGATGGATGGGATTGAACGTTCCGCCCAGAATTCCGATGCGCACAGGCCTGCCTCCTCGCCAACTTTCACTGCATACAGTATAGCGCAACCGCATGCGCTTCACAAGACAAAATCCGTATAGTTTGCCCTTGCAGCGGCAATGCTTAAGGCAAGCTGAAAGGGGCTGATACGGATGCTGACAGAAAAACAGCTGCTCCGGTATTTCAAGCAGCGGCGCTACGGCGGCCGCAACCTGCTCGCGCGCACGCTCGACTATATTGCGCTGCGCTTCATCCTGTTTGCCGCCGCATTCCTGTTCTTCCGCCTGCATCTGGATACGCCCCGCTCGGCCCTGCTTGCGGCGCTGTCGGTGCTGATCGCTTCGCTGCTGCTGCATGTCGCGCGCGAGATCACCATGGCGCGCTTCATAAAAAAAGAGATGATCCGCATCCGCCGG
Organism: bacterium; assembly: GCA_029218485.1. Lineage (GTDB taxonomy): Bacteria > Bacillota > Clostridia > Christensenellales > CAG-138 > Aphodomorpha. The sequence continues at coordinate 5,409 of JAQXRK010000050.1, forward strand.
TTTCTCATGCGGGAAAAGCTGATGTTCCTGCCGGAGCCGGCCTTTCTGGAGCTGTGCCGTCGATGCGGCGGTGTGGAAGACCCCATCCCCCTGCAGCGGGCGGAACCGGTCGGCGCCGATGCGCTGCTGCCGCTGCTGCGCCAAAGCCAGGACCGCCCGCCGGTCGTCTGTTCGAGCGCGGGCTTCACCCCCGCGGCGGAGGCGTTCGTGCTTCGCTCGCCGCACCGCGCACGGCTGATCGGTCCGGACGCGCTCGTCGCCGCGGCGGGTCAGTCGGATGCGCTCTGGCCGGACGACGAGGCCGTCCACGCCTACATCGCCGCCGAGCAGCGGCGCGGCGCGAACGCGCGCCGGCGGCTCGGGGAACTGCTGCGTACAGGCGCTGGAACCTACGGCAAGAAGTATGCCCTTACGGCCGGCGTCCTGCTGCTGCTCTCCTTCTTTACGCGGTACACGCTCTATTACCGCATGCTGGCGGGCCTGTGCCTCTCCATCGCCGCGGTCGCTCTGTTCCGCAAATCCACTACTGCGCACCCAAATCTCCGTTCCTGACATATCTTAGGGGTATGATGTGTGCGACAACGACGCTTCTGATCTTCGATCCCGCGCTCGGTGCGGCGCGGCTGTTCGACCTGCCCGTCTGGGAGCAGATGCCCTTTGTGGAGCGCTTCCCCCTTTCGGTCGCCGCCTTCCTGGGCTGCTCCCACGCCGGTTTCGCCTGGACCGACCGGCGGGCGCTCGACGCGCTCGACGCCTTGGCCGCATGGTATGCGCCGCTCTCGGTCAATCGTGCATTCGCCGATGTCCTCCGCTCCTTCCCGCATGCCGGCGGAACGGCGTTCGACCTGTGCCGGGGCAGGTCTGTTCGCGAGCGCGCTGCGCTCCGGCGTGCCGCGCTGGCCACCGGCCGGTTCTGGATGGCGGATGCGGACATCCGCTCGCCCGACTGTCTGCATGTCGAAGTGTTGCGTCCGCGCGCGCTGCGCCCGGGCGACGCCGGGGCCGACGTGTGCCGGCTGCAGGCGCTGCTGCAGCGCTGCGGCGCGCATGAAGCTGCGCTGTCGGGCACATACTGTGAGGGAACGCGGCGGGCGGTTCTCCGCGCGGAACAGGCGCTCGGCCTGCGGGCGACCGGGTGCGCAAGCCTGCGCCTGCAGCGGCGCCTGTCGGCGGAGGCGATCCGCAGGGGCCGCTTTCTGGCAGCGCATGCCGGCGGCGATATGTTCCGGTTCTGACACGCGCAGGACCGCCTAAAGCGGCGGCCCGCACCCCCGGCTGCCGGCCGCGCCATACCGGACAGGAGGAAAACTTTGCACTGCGAGGCGAATAAGGCATGAAGGAACGAAGACTTGGCGCCGGGCTGCCGCGCCGCCGCGCCGGACATGTGCCGGCAACATCCGTCAAAAGGCGGCCAAACCTTCCAAATTGACGCACTGCGCCGCTCGAAAATATGGTATACTTTTCCTATGGAAAAGCATGCCAACCGACACAGCCAATGGCTCAACTATCTGTTTACCGCCATCATCATCGCCGCCCTGATCGCCGTCTACCTTCTCACCGGCCGGCATGAGCAGGAAGCGGACACTGCCGCTGCCGCGGCTTCACCGGCCGCAGCGCAGCCAACCGCCACGCCGTTTGGCCGCCGGGCCAACGCGCTGATCGACGATCTTGCCCTCAGCGCCATCGATGTGACGGCCGAAAAGGACGGCTACCTCCTGCAGATCGAAGGCGCGGACGATGCGGCCGCCGCCGGCCGGCTGCAGCTCTCCCTCACGGACGGCTTTGTCTCCGGCTTTGTGCTCGCGTTTCCCGCCGTCAGCGAACCGGATGCGGACGGCAGCGCCATCGCGGCCGCGCACAAACCGCGCGCGGCCGCACGCCGGCAGGTGCAGGCAAAAGCGATGGAGCAGGCGCTGCTCGGCGTTCTGTCCGCCTACGACGGCGAGTACGCGCTGCCGGTGACCGTCCGGTCCGAGTGGTGCGCGCTGTTCCTCGCCCTGCAGGAAACAAAAGAAAGCGCCGCTGCGGATCACGGGCGCTTTCACTTCTCGGTCTATCCCTCCGGCAGCGGCGACGCAATGCGCCTTTGCTGCGCGGTACGGTTTGAATAGCGCTAACGGAACAGGCGGATCCGGCCGGCAAATACGCGTGCAAGCGTTTCCGGCAGACCGCTGCGCCCGCCCGACAGATCGTAGACCGTGAGCCGGTCCGGCGCCATGCTCATGAGCAGGTGCAGGATGCCCTCCTCCGAGCAGTCCACATATTCGATGCGCACGTCGGAATCATCCGTCAGCGTACAGCTGCCATCCGGGTTGAGACACACGGACAGCTCCCCGATGTGCGCGGCTGGCGGATCCGTCAGCGTGCTGAGCAGCCGCATGAGCTCCGCGCACTCATGGCAGAGCAGCTGGTCGGCCGCCGCGCGCTCCACGCAGAGCTGCCACAATTCCAGAGAGTCCTGCATGCGAAAGCGCAGATACCCCTCCACGTTCATCTCGTTTTCCGTCTCCAGATACGCCTGCACGCCGCGGCGCACCTCCTCGAACCGTTCCTGACAGCGCGCGCTCTGGAGCGCCTCCGTGAGCACCTCCTGCTTCTGCGTCAGCTCCAGCGGCAGCGCATCGGCCATGTGCGCCAGCTCAAAATACTGCAAATCGCGGCAGAGCAGCGCCGCAACGGCGGCGGAGAGCCCCTCCATCGCACGCGCACCCTGTACGGACACCGCCACGCCATCCGCCACCGGCTCGATCGCAAAGGCGCAGTCCGTCTGCATCAGCCGCCGCGACAGCAGCCGGTGCAGGTCGACATCATATTTTTGCGTATGCAGCGTGCGCACAATCATCGGCTTTCTCCCTTAAAGCAGTTCCCTTTATCCTATGCGGAACCATTGCATTTTGGGATTAGTATCTCCCCGAAAGTGCAAAACCTCCATGGAATCATCATCCATCTCCCGCCCGTGCATCCCGGAATCTGCCATATTCCATCCATAATCGTCCACAAACGATCCAAATCCTTGCTGTTGCCTGTTCAAAATGTTTGGTTAAGATAAGGGTGTTCAAAAGATCCGGCAACAAAAGGAGTTGTGGAATATGGAATACAATCATTGGTACGATGAATATCAGCAAAACGGTTCCCAGCAGCAGGCGCAGAAGCCGCACCGCGGGGTCAGCATACCGGCGCTGATCGCCTGCATGCTCATCACGGCGCTGCTCGGCGGCGCGCTCGGCGGTTTTCTGGTGCACGCCTCCATCGGGGACGTTGAAAATCAGGCGGCTGCGCTGCCCGAGGCCACCGGCCAGCCCGTTCTGACCGCGCCGGAAGCGGTGGAAAAGGACGGCACCGCAGCGGTGCAGAACAGCGTTTCCTCCCTGCTCACGCAGGGCGCGGCCGGCGGCTCATTTACCCGTGCTCAGATCGTTGAGGTCGGCGCGCCCTCCGTGGTCGGCATCGATGTCGAATTCACCAGCCAGAGCAATTATGGCAGCGGCTTCGACTATTTCTTCGGCTACGGCAACGGCGGCAGCGGCAGCCAGGTGCAGACGGGCAGCGGCAGCGGCGTCATCATCACGGCGGATGGCTACATCGTCACCTGCAACCATGTCGTTGAGGGAGCGAGCAAGATCACCGTTATTCTGAGCGATGAGACCTCGCATGAGGCGAAGATCGTGGGCACCGACTCGCGCAACGATCTTGCCGTCATCAAGATTGAAGCGAGCGGCCTCACGCCCGCAACGCTCGGCGATTCCGACATGCTGACGGTCGGCGAGGACGTCGTGGCCATCGGCAACCCGCTCGGCGAACTGCGCGGCACCTCCACCGGCGGCATGGTCAGCGCGCTCGGCCGTCAGGTGACCGTGGAGGGAACCGAAATGACCCTGATCCAGCATGACGCGGCGGTGAGCCCCGGCAGCAGCGGCGGCGGCCTGTTCAACTCCAGCGGCTCGCTCATCGGCATCGTGAACGCCAAGGCTTCGAGCAACAACGCGGAGGGCATCGGCTTTGCCATCCCGGTCAACAGCGTCAAGCAGATCATCTCCGACCTGATCGAGCACGGCTACGTCAAGGGGCGCGCCTACCTCGGCATCCTGTCGCAGAACGTGACGCTGCGCGCCGAGCAGGGCGGCTGGGGCGGCTACTTCGGCCACGGCGGGACGAGCTGCGTCCAGGTCGGCCAGGTGGTCGCGGGAAGCGCCGCCGAGGCGGCCGGCATCCAGGCGGGCGATCTGATCCTCGCTGTCGGAGAGGAACAAATTACGTCGACGGATGCACTTTCCAAGGCGATCGGTGCATACAATGCCGGCGATCAGGCAACATTAACAATACAGCGTAACGGACAGCAGATGCAGGTGGACGTTACCTTCGGGGAGTATACCCCCGAAAACTGAACCGGTCATTGCGCCAAAGGCGATGACATACCCCAACCATCCTTGATCCGCCGCGCCGTCCACCTCCCCCCCGGACGGCGCGGCACCCCTTTTTTGGGGGGTGTACAATCCGCTGTTGACAAGCCCTGTTTCGACATGGTATAGTATAAAATAATAATATATGTCTTATCCAGAGTGGTTGAGGGAACGGCCCGATGACGCCCGACAACCTGCCCCAAACGGGGTAAGGTGCCAATTCCGGCAGCAGCGATGCTGAAAGATGAGTCGTTATGCAACCTCATCTTGGATGGGGCTTTTTTTATGCGAAAAACCGCCCGGTTTCGGGCAGAAAGGGCGCTTCGCGGGGGCGAAGCACGGTGGAAATCAATATGGAAAACAAGCGGTTGTTCACCTCGGAATCGGTAACCGAGGGACATCCCGATAAGGTCTGTGACTGCATCAGCGATGCGGTGCTCGACGCGCTTCTGGCCGCCGACCCCCATGCGCGCGTGGCCTGCGAGTGCTGCGCGGCCACCGGCATGGTCACGGTGATGGGCGAAATCACGTCCACCGCGCAGGCGGATGTTCCCGCCATCGTGCGGCAGGTCGTTGCCGACATCGGCTATACCCGGCCGGAATATGGCTTCTGCGCGGATGCGCTCCGCATTACGACGGCCATCGACGCACAGTCGGCGGACATTGCGCTGGGCGTTGACCGATCGCTCGAATCCAAGCGCGGCGAAACAGCCGACCGGTTCTGCACCGGTGCGGGCGATCAGGGCATGATGTTCGGCTATGCGTGCGATGAAACGCCGGAGCTGATGCCGCTGCCCATCTCTCTGGCGCACGCGCTGACCAGGCGGCTCACCGAGGTGCGCAAGAGCGGTCTGCTGCCGTACCTGCGGCCGGACGGCAAGAGCCAGGTCACGGTCGAGTATCGGGACGGCCGCCCGCTCCGGGTCGACACGGTCGTGCTCTCGGCGCAGCACGACGACATGGACATGGACAAGCTGACATCCGACCTGACGGCGAACGTGATATACGCGACCATTCCCGCCTCGCTGATGGATGAGCGCACGCGCATCCTCGTCAATCCCACCGGCCGGTTTGTCATCGGCGGCCCGCAGGGCGATACCGGCCTGACCGGGCGCAAGATCATCGTCGACACCTATGGCGGCTATGCCCGCCATGGCGGCGGCTGCTTCTCCGGCAAGGACCCGACGAAGGTGGACCGCAGCGCCGCCTATGCCGCCCGGTATGTCGCAAAGAATATCGTCGCGGCGGGGCTTGCCCGGCGGTGCGAGCTGCAGCTTGCGTACGCCATCGGCGTAGCGCAGCCCGTCTCGATCCTCGTCGACACACAGGGCACGGGGTTGCTGCCCGATGACGCGCTCGAACAGCTCGTTCGCGAACAGTTCGATCTGCGGCCGGAGGCGATCATCGAGATGCTGGGTCTTCGCCGCCCCATCTACCGCCAGACCGCTGCATACGGCCATTTCGGGCGCGCGGACATCGACCTGCCGTGGGAGCGCACCGACCGCGCGGACGCGCTCAGGGCAGCCGCAAGCCGCGCCTGACCTCCGGGCGGCAGCGCCGATCCCGCTTCCGGCGGTTTTTGCCACCGGCATACCGAACGAACAAAAACTGGGCGCCCCGCCTGATGGGAGCGCCCGGTTTTTGTTTCTGCATGGCGTCAGCCCTGTAAGCCGCACTCCTGCCGCTCCATGTTTTCGATCACCACATCGTAAACATCGCCGAGCGAAGCGCAGTATTCCAGCACCTTCCACGGCGTATTGGTATGGAAATGAATCTTGATGAGCGTCTCGTCGCCCACGGCCAGCAGGCAGTCGCCCGCGATGTTCTCCGTGATATAGTCGGCGATCGCATCCTCCGACAGGCCGTTGCCCTCGATCAACAGCTGCGTATCATACCGGTATTCGAGCATCCGTCGTTCCTCCGTCCATTTTTTCCATATTGTAGCACGATGGGGCGGCCGGCACAACCGAGCCGGCGTTGACAGGCGAAAAAAAGGTGTTATACTCAAATCGATAGTGGGCAGATTATCCAACACGAAGTATGAAACCAGCAAGGAGAAACCATCTATGAGCGAACAGACATGCAGCCATAACTGCTCGAGCTGCAGTTCGGACTGTGCCTCGCGCACTGCGCCGAAGAGCATGCAGGAGCGCTGCAATCCGCAATCCCACGTGCAGCACGTCATCGCCGTTGTGAGCGGCAAGGGCGGCGTGGGCAAATCCCTCGTAACGTCCGCGCTTGCGGTACAGGCAAGCCGCAGCGGCAAACGCGTCGGCATCCTCGATGCGGATGTGACCGGCCCCTCCATCCCCAAGGCGTTTGGCCTGCATGGCCGCGCGGAGGGCGACGGCGAAGCGCTGTACCCGGCCAGAACCGCTTCCGGCATCGGCGTGATGTCCATCAATCTTCTGCTTGAGGACAGCAACGACCCGGTCGTGTGGCGCGGGCCGATGATCGCAAACGTTGTCAAACAGTTCTGGACGGATGTGGTCTGGGGCGACGTGGATTTCCTGTTCGTGGATATGCCGCCGGGCACCGGCGATGTGCCGCTGACGGTATTTCAGTCGCTTCCGGTCGACGGCATCATCGTCGTGACCTCGCCGCAGGAGCTCGTCTCCATGATCGTGGAAAAGGCCGTCCGCATGGCGGAGATGATGCACGTTCCCGTGCTCGGCGTGGTGGAGAACCTCTCCGGCTTCCGCTGCCCGGACTGCGGCGCCGTGCATGAGATCTTCGGCCACAGCAACCTCGAGGAGATCGCTGCCCGTCACGGGATCGGGCAGGTGGAGCGCGTGCCGGTCGATCCGGCGCTGGCGGAGCTGTGCGATCTCGGCTGTATCGAGCAGCTGCCGGAAACGTATCTTTCCGGCACCGCGGCAGCCGTCTGCGCCATTGCCGGCAAATAGTCCGCCGGGTTCATACACCCCTGATCGCAGGTGGGTACCCCAAAACAGTGCATCCTCCGTATGCTGCCATCATACGGAGGATTTGTTTTTGTCCGATATGCTGACCGGCCGGCGGCAGCGTTCGCCGCAGATGCGGGGGGTTCCACAGGGACAGCCGCTTGAGCGGCACAGGGGGCGCGGCTGCCCTGACGGAGCGAGAGCACGCGGCATTTCCGGTCGCGCCATCTCCTCTGCCGGCGGAGAATCCGGCGCCGCGGGGCGCGCAATTCTTCAAAGTCGTATCGAAATGCGGTTTTTGCTCCCAAAGGGTTTTGCTGCTCCCGGCAAACCGGAGCTTTCACTTCACATTGCAGCGATCTTCTTCAGCGTGTTCGCCGTTCTGATCGTAATCATTTCACCGATTCCTGCGCTTGCCGTCTTTTTCCACCAGTTCGCTTTTGCATATCTCTTCCTGTCGAAAGACCAGAAAACAGCATTGTCACAGATACAGACCTGCTCCAACTCCGTTGTAGGCTCTCCGATTTTCCCGGCAATGCTTTCGGCGGTGGCACCGGGCATCACAAAGATCAGATTATCATATACATCTTTGTCAGATGTTCCCCACCAAGCAGGCGCTTTCCCCAGCAGGGCTTCCAACCTCTCCTGCAAAATCACAAAAACCGGGATGTCCAATCCCAGCCGCTTCCGTATCCTGTCCCCGATTGCGTTTGCAAGAGCGATCACATCCTCTTCGTCAACGGAAAAGACAGCATTCCCGCTGTTAAGGTATGTACGAACGTCTGCATAGCCGAGTTCTTCCAACCCCGATTTCAGCTCCGACATGGCGATTCTGTTTTTGCCGCTGACGTTGATACCTCTAAGCAAAGCAACGTATCTTTTCATGCTGTTTCTCACATCCGTTCAGATTCCCGGCAAAGCGGGAAAAGGTCTGCCATCCGCGCAGGAAAATGCCCGAAGAAGTGCGAAATTCTTCGGGCGTACGCCATCCGTCTTACGCCCCGTTCCTTGGGATCGGGGGTACTTCTCAAAGTGAAAATGCGCATCCCGCTCAACCAGTGCGCGCACAAAGAAACAGGTGATAAAGCCGGATACCATGCGGCAAGGCCGGTGATTTCCTTTACCCCTTATACCGATACACGCCGCCGGGATTCATCCCGCCCGGGTCGGTTTGGAGCAGCTCGGAAACGGTCACGAGCTGGTAGCCCTGTGCCTGCAGCGCCGGCACAATGCGCTCAAGCGCCTCCACGGTCTCAGGGTATTTATCGTGGAACAGCAGGATCGCATTGTTGAGCGGCGTGCCGTCCTCGTCATCGATCTCCATCGTTGCGCGCGCAAAGAGATAGTCCGCCGTCGGCGTCGGCACATGCGAATCGTGCACGCTGCGGCGCCACATGATGATGGACATGCCCATATCCTTGGCCAGCAGCTTGATGCGGTCATCGTCCGTCTTATAGCTGCCATAGGGCGGCCGCAACAGCCGCACATCGTAATCGAACAGGGTCTTGATCGTATCGTTGACCTTCTGGATGCACTCGCGCGCCTCCTCGATCGAAACATCGCGCAAATTCGTGTGCGCCTCGGTATGATTGCCGATCTCGCAGCCGAGCGAAAGCATCCGCTCGAGCAGCGCTTCGTTTCCGGGGATGTGCTCTCCCACGATAAAGAACGTTGCGCGGGCCTGATACCGCTGCAGCACATCAAGCACCTGCCCGGTGTAGGTGGCGTTCGGCCCATCGTCGAACGTGAGCGCGATCATCTTGCCGTCCGGGTCGATGTTCATGCTGAGAATTGCGGCCTCGACCGCCGCATCATCGGCATAGCCGCCATACAGCTTCAGGTCGCGGCGCAGCCGGGCATTGCGCGCAATATACCAATCGGCCTGTATGCTCGGCGCGGCCGTGGCAACGGGCGGCTGTACCTGCGACACATCCGGCTCCGGCGTCGCTATGGTCGCCGGCTCGGGCGTCACTATGGATGTCGGCTCCGGCTGTACCTGCGCGCTGGCCGGCGCACCGGCATGGCAGGCGCGGGCGCACAGCACGATCACGCCGATCAACACCGCGCATACCGCGACCAGGAACAGGATGCCCAATGGCCGAATTCGAATTCTTCTCCGTCGTTTCATGTCGAAAGCATAGCACAGATTGCTGTGCCATACAAGGGTGGAAACGGTTTTTTATTGGCCATCGGCGGCGTCCGGAGCCAAAGCCGGTTCCCACAGATAATACCGTCTGCGCAGCCACCGTGCGACCGGCGGAATGCGGATGCCAAAATACGCCGTCACCGCACCGGCAAGGTTGAGCAGCACATCGTCCACATCGCAGCTCCCGCACCGCAGCGCCATCTGGATTGCCTCCACCGCCAGCAGCACGGCGATCAGCAGCACAAAGAAGCGCCAAAAGCGGCGCAGCTTCGGAAACAGCAGCGGAAGCAGCACGCCGTGCGGGACAAACAGCACGAGATTGCCGGCCAGATTGGCCAGCGCGACCATGGGGATCACGCCCCTTCGCAGCGCGTTGACATAGCGCAGGATCGTCTGAAGCGGGATCAGATTCACCATGCTGTAGTTCCAATACGCCTCCCAGTCCGACAGAAAGCTGCCGCTGCGGCTCAGAAACAGCAGGTAGAGCAGCAGGCAGGAATACAACCCGAACAGGAGCCAGAGGCTCCTCCGGGATGCGCGCGCCCGCGCACCGGCCGTTTGCAGCGCACCCACCAGCAGCGCGTTTGCAGACAGCACGAGCAGCGTCGCCAGCAGCGCGATCACCGCCCATTCCGGCCACAAAAAAGCCCTGCCGGACAGCAGGGCAGAAAAAACCTCGATTGTCAGCAGCGCCACAGCCGCATACAGCAGGCAGGCCATGGCGCGGCATACCATATTTCTGCGTCCCATGCC
>JAQXRK010000051.1 GCA_029218485.1 bacterium
GGCGGCGTATGGTGGTTTTGCCGCCGCGGGGCATGCCGTGGCGGATCCGGTTCCCCCGCGCGCGCGAACCGGCGCCCACGGCCTGTGCCTCCCGCGCCGGATCGACCGGCGCGCCGGTGAACAGCGCGGCAGCCTGCGCCGCCTGCGCCACAAGCATCACAAGGCCGCCCGCGTGCGGCACGCCCTGCCGCTCCGCCTGCTGCAGCAGGGCGGTGCGGAAGGGATTGAAGATCATGTCCAGCACGCCGGTGCATGCCGGAAAGCGCGACAGCTCGACCGGCGACGCGCCGTTTTCCGGGTACATGCCCACGGGCGTGGCATTGACGATCACGTCCGCGTCCGCATGCTCGCGGTATGCCGTCGGATAGTCGATCACGCCGTCGCCGGCGCCGTGCCGCGACACGGTCCAGACCGCCGCCGCGCCGAGATCCCTTGCCGCCGTGACCGCCGTGGCCGCCGCGCCGCCGCTGCCGAGCACGAGCACCCGCTTGCCGGCGAACGCGACGCCCGCCGTCTCAGCCATGCGGCAAAAGCCGTAATAGTCGGTATTGTAGCCGATCAGGCGCCCGTTCTGCCGCACGATGGTGTTGACGCTGCCGATGCGCCTTGCCTCATCGGACAGCGCGTCGCACAGCGGAAGCACGGTGCGCTTGTAGGGAATGGTCACGTTCAGCCCGTCGAACGAGCGGCTCTCCAGAAACGGCGCCACCGCCTCCGGCTCCAGCTCGATCAGGCGATAGGGGTAGCCGCCGCCGAGCAGCGCATGCACCTCCGGCGAGAAGCTGTGGCCGAGCTTCCGGCCGATGAGTCCGAATTCGCCCACGCTCAGACGACCTCCTGATAGTTGCCGAGGAACACGAACAGGTCCGGCGAAGCGGCCAGCTCGGAGAGCATCGATAGCACATCCTCCGACAGCACCGACGCCTCCATATCGAAATAGAACACGAACTCAAAGTCGCTGCCGGGCAGCGGGCGGCTCTCGAGCTTGGTCAGGTTGACGCCGAGCGAGGCAAACTTTGACAGCAGCTCATACAGCGAGCCGGGGCGGTGCGCGGTCGAGAGCATGAGGCTGATGCGGTTCGCGCCGGGGAAGATCTCCATCTCCTTGCCGATGCAGATGAAACGGGTATAGTTGTTCTCGCTGTTCTGCACGCGGTCGCTGAGCACCTCGAGCCCATACAGCTCCGCGCAGTGCGCGCTGGAGATGGCCGCAACATCGCGCCGGTCGGATTCGGCCACCATGCGCGCGGCCACGGCGGTGTTCTCGCAGACGGTGACCTTCACGCCCTTCTGCTCCTTCAAAAACGCGCTGCACTGGCCGATGGCCTGCTCATGGGAGAAGATCTCCTTCACATCCGAGAGCGCCGTGCCGGGCTTTGCGAGCAGGCTGTGGCGCACGCAGAGCCGGATGCTGCGCACGATATGAAAGCGGTAATTGCGCATCAGGTCGTACACGCGGCCGACGGAGCCGTTCGAGCTGTTGTCGATGGGCAGGATGCCATAGCGGCACATGCCGCTCTCCACCGCCTGAAACACGCCGTCAAACTGCCGGAAGTACAGGATGCTGGGCAGGGAGAACAGCTTATCGCAGGCCTGCTGCGAATAGGCGCCCTCCACGCCCTGACAGGCGACGACCGCCTTGGCCGGAAACAGCGCGGGCGTATTGGCCGCCGCGGCGCGAATTTTGGCCGCGAAATCGCCGCCATCGCCGATCAGCCGGTTCTGGCAGGAGCGGCTGACGGCAAAGATGGTCTGATAGAGCAGCTTTGCATAGCTCTCATACCCCTCGCCCACCCGCTCGGTGACGCGGGAGAGCACCTCGCGCTCGCGCGAGCGGTTCAGCACGGCAACGCCGCTCTCGCGCTTCGACGCCGCGATCTCTCTGGCAATGTCCATGCGGGCGCGAAACAGATCGATGATCTGATCGTCGATGCTGTCGATGCGCGTGCGCAAATCCTTCAGTTCCATGTTCCCTTACCTCCCGTTCGTCTCCCGTTGTTGATGTTGCATCAGGTCCAGCAGCACGATGGCCGCGACCGCCTCCATGACCGGCACCGCCCGGAGCGCGATGCACGGATCGTGCCGGCCCTGAATCGAAAGCACGGTCTCCTCGCCGGTAGCCATATCGAGCGTGCGCTGCGCCATGGCGATGGATGGCGTGGGCTTGACCGCCATGCGCACCACGAGCGGCTCGCCGGTCGTGATGCCGCCGATCACGCCGCCGTGATGGTTTGTCTTCGTGCCGATGCGTCCGCCCTTTTGGCAGTAGGCGTCGTTGTGCGCACTGCCGCGCAGCCTGGCCGCCGAAAACCCGTCTCCGAATTCAACGCCGCGCACCGCCGGAATGCCGAAGAGCGCCGCCGCGAGCCGGTTCTCCACGCCCGCAAACATCGGGTCGCCGAGCCCGCCGGGCAGGCCGAGCGCGAACAGCTCGAGCACGCCGCCGACGGAATCGCCGTCCGCTTTCGCAGCGAGGATCTCCTCGCGCATCCGCGCGCCGGCCGCCTCGTCGAACACCGGCAGTTCCCGGCCGCGGACCTCCATGAGCTGTGCCGGCGTGAGCTGCTCGCTGTCCACCGGCGCATCCTGCACATCTGCCACGGCAAAGGCGTGCGCGCCGACCGTGACGCCGCGCCGCTCCAGCAACTCCAGACAAATGCCGCCGATCGCCGTCAGCGGCGCGGTCAGCCGGCCGGAAAAATGGCCGCCGCCGCGCAAATCGGTGGCCTGCCCATAGCGGAGCAAGGCCGGGTAATCGGCGTGCGAAGGGCGCGGGACGCGCCGAAACGCCTCGTAATCGCGCGAACGCGTGTCCCCGTTCTCGATCCACACGGCCAGCGGCGCGCCGGTCGTGACGCCGTCCTTCAGACCGGAGAGCACGCGCACCGCGTCCGCCTCCCGCCGGGCGGTCGCGAGCGCACCGCCGGGCGCGCGCCGCGCCATAAGCGCCTGCATGCGGGAAAGATCCACCGGCTCACCGGCCGGCAGCCCCTCGGCGACCGCGCCGATGCCGGCGCCGTGCGACTCCCCAAACACCGAAACGGAAATGGCCTTCCCCTCAAGCAACGACATCGCATCTGCCTCCCAATCGTTCAAAATCTTCAAAGAAGGACGGATAGGATTTCTCCACCGCCTCCGCACCGTCGATGACGACCGGCCGCCGCGCGCCGATGGCCGCCAGCGTCCATGCCATGACCATGCGGTGATCGCCGTAGGACGGCACCTCGCCGCCGTCGATGCCGCCGCCGTACACGGTCAGCCCGTCCGGCCGCTCCGACACGAACGAGCCGAGCGCCGTCAGCCCCTCCGCAATGGCCGAAAGCCGGTCGCTCTCCTTGAGCCTCAGCCGCGCCGCGCCGTCAAAGTGCGTCTCGCCCTTCGCCATGGCCGCGCGCACCGCGAGCACGGGCAGAAGGTCCGGACAGCCGGACACATCGATATGGTTTCCGCCGCCGATGCGGCCGAACAGCGCCTCGCAGCACCGGTCCGGCTGCGCGCTCGACGCATCCAGATCCGAAACCCTGACCGCGTGCCCCATGGAGCGCGCCGCGAGAAACACCGCCGCGTTCGACCAGTCGCCGTCGAGCCGGTAAGCGCCGGGCGTATGATAGCCGCCCGCGCGCGCCAGATATCCGTCCGGCAGCGCTTCCACAGCAGCGCCGAACGCGCGCATGGTGCGAAGTGTCATATCCACATACCCGGCCGATTGCAGCTCGCCGTCGATGTGGATGCGCGTATCGGTATCGAGCAGCGGCGCGCTGAGCAGCAGGCCGGAAACGAACTGCGAGCTCACATTGCCCGGCAGCGCCGTCTCGCCGCCCTTGAGCGGCCCGCTCACCATAAACGGCAGCTTCGGATACCGCCTGCCCTCCGGCACTTCGCCGTGCACCGTGCAGCCATGGGCGGCAAGCGCATCGAGCAGCCCTTCGAGCGGGCGCTCCGGCAGCCGGCCGTGTCCGGTGATGGTATAGCCGTCCGTGAGCGCCGCCGCGACCGGCAGCAAAAAGCGCAGCGTGGAGCCGCTCTCGCCGCAGTCGAGCGCGACCGCGCCGAGCGGGCTGCACGGGCGGACCAGAAACGCGCCCTCCTCCTGCAGGATGCTCGCGCCGAGCGCCGACAGGCAGCCGATGGTCGCGCGCACATCCGCGCCGAACGCATCGCCGCGCGAATACGTCACCCGCGTGGGCGCATCCGACAGCGCGGCGGCGATGAGCGCCCGGTGCGCGTCCGACTTCGATGGAATGGCCTGCACCGTACCCGAGAGCAGGCACGGAGAAACGCGAACGATCATAGCGCCGCACCTCCCACACCGGCAGTCAGAAAGCCGACAAGCGCGTCCAGCGGCGTGGGCCGCAGCGCGCAGTGGCCGATCCGCTCCGGAATCACGAGCACAATGCTGTCCGCCTTGCGCTTTTTATCCTGTACGATGGCTTTTGCGAGCGCATCGGCATGGAACGGGCAATCGACCGGCAGGCCGCTGCTGCGCAGCGCCGCCTCGATCCGCGCCGGTACGTCCGCCGCGCAGAGCCCGGCCGCGCGCGCCGCGCGCGCCATGACGGCCATGCCGATCGCAACCGCATGGCCGTGGGAAATTCCGAAATCGCTGAGCAGCTCAGCCGCGTGGCCGACCGTGTGGCCGAGGTTCAGCAGCTGCCGCATGCCGGTATCGCGCTCATCGAGCCGCACGATCTCGCCCTTGATCTCCACACAGCGCGCCACAGCGCTGTCCAGCGCCGCCGGGCGGCCGTGCGCGAGCAGGTCGAACAGCGCTTCGTCGCCGATCACGCCGGTCTTGATCGCCTCAGCCATGCCGTCGGCAAACGTGTCGTCCGGCAGCGTGGCAAACGTGTCCGTATCGAGCGCCACGGCCGACGGCTGGTGGAACGCGCCGACGAGGTTCTTGCCCGCCGGAAGATCGACCGCCGTCTTGCCGCCCACGGAGGAGTCGACCGCCGCGAGCAGCGTCGTCGGCGCCTGCACAAAGCGCACGCCGCGCAGATAGGTCGCCGCCGCGAACCCGGTCAGATCGCCGGTCACGCCGCCGCCGAGCGCGACGAGCACATCCGCGCGGGAGAGCTGCGCTTCGGTGAGCGCGTTGAGAAGCTGCGCATAGGTGGAGAGCGTCTTGCTGCCCTCCCCGTGCGGGAAGGAGAACCGGCTGACGGACAGCCCCGCCGTGCAGAGCGACGCCGCGGCCCGGTCGCCGTAGAGCGCGTCCACGGTATCGTCCGCAACGAGCATGGCGCGCGCCGCGCCCGGGCAGGCGGATGCGGTGACCACGCCGAGCGCATCGATCAACCCCGCGCCGATACGCACATCATACGGCCGTCCCGCCGCAATGGTAATCTTTTTGGCCGTCCGTACGGTCTCGCTGATCCGGTCATTCATGCGCGCATTCCTCCCTTGACCGCCGCTCCTCCTCTGTAATCCGCTCGCGCCGCACGCGCCCGGCGTGCAGCAGCGCGTACAGCCGCTCCCGGTCCGCCGCGCCGATGGCGGCGGCGAACTGCCCGAGCCGCTCGATCAGCCCGTTCAGCTCGAAGAGCAGCGGCTCCGGGTTGTCGAGAAACAGCTCGACCCACATCGGCTCGTACAGGCGCGCCACACGCGTCATATCCTGAAAGCTGCCGGCCGAGAAGCCGATGTGCGCGAGCGAAGCGTCGCTCTGCACATACGCGCTCGACACGATGTGCGCAAGCTGCGATGTGTATGCGATCATGCGGTCGTGCTCCTCCGGCGTGCACCGGCGCATGCGCATAAAGCCCAGCTCGGCAAACAGCGCCTCGGCCCTCGCGAGCTGCTCCGGCGGCACATCGTCCGCGGGCGTGAGGATCATCGACGCGCCCTGGAACAGGCCTGCTCGGCCGTTGTCATAGCCAAAGCGCTCCAGCCCCGCCATCGGATGTCCGCCGATGAACGTAAAACCGTACGTCCTCGAAAGCGGCTCGAGCGCCGCGCACACCGGCTGCTTGACGCCGCAGCAATCCACCACGAGCGCGCCGCGCCGGATGGAGCCGGCCGCGCGCGTTACCGCCGCGATCGCCGCGCCGGGATAGAGCGCCACGAGCAGCACATCCGCCCGCGCGATCAACCCCCGTGCCTTTGCATCGGGCTCCGCCTCCGCGTCGAAGGCTGCGCCGTCCCCGATGGCGCCGTCGGCTATGGCCCGGCGCACAACATCCGCATCGCGGTCAAACCCGAGCACCGTATGCGCCGTATATTCGCTGAGCGCCCTTGCCAGCGAGCCGCCGATCAGCCCGAGGCCGATCACGCCGACCGTCATGCGCCCACCCCCAGGCCGATGGCCGCGCGCACGGCCGCGACTTCCTTTGCAAGGCCGTCAAAGTTCTCCGGTGTGATGGACTGCGGGCCGTCGCACAGCGCGTGCGGCGGGTCGTTGTGCACCTCGACCATGATGCCGTCCGTTCCGGCGGCGGCCGCGGCCAGCGCCATCGGGCGCACGAGGCGCCAGATGCCCGTCGCATGGCTCGGGTCGACCACGACCGGCAGGTGCGAAAGCTCCTTGAGCATCGGCACGGCGGAGAGGTCGAGCGTGTTGCGCGTCTGCGGCTCGAACGTGCGGATGCCGCGCTCGCACAGAATCACGCGCTCGTTGCCGCCCGCCATGATGTACTCCGCGCTCATGAGCAGCTCCTGCAGCGTGTTGGAAAGCCCGCGCTTGAGCAGGATGGGCTTGTCCGTATGGCCGAGCTCCTTGAGCATTTCAAAATTCTGCATGCTGCGCGCGCCGACCTGGATCACATCCACATCGGCAAACAGCGGCAGCTGCGAGATATCCATCAGCTCCGTAACGATGGGCAGGCCGGTCTCGGCCTTCGCGGCCAGCAGCAGGCGGATGCCCTCCTCGCGCAGCCCCTGAAACGCGTACGGCGAGGTGCGCGGCTTGAATGCGCCGCCGCGCAGCATCGTCGCGCCGCTGGCCTTGACGGCGCGCGCGATGGCGCAGATCTGCTCCTCGGACTCGACCGAGCACGGACCGGCGATGAGCTGGAAATGGCCGCCGCCGATCGGGTTGCCCGCGCCGACGTCGAATACGCTGTCGTTGGGGTGGAACTTGCGGTTGGCGTTCTTGTACGGCTCCTGAATGCGCTTGACGCTCTCGACGATCTCGAGTGCCTGAATGAGGTCGATGTCGATGCGCGACGTATCGCCGATCAGGCCGAGCAGCATATGCTCGCTGCCGCGGCTCACATGGACGTCCAGCCCCATGCCCCGGAACCAGTCGATGAGGTTCTGCAGTTCGGTTTCCTTCGGTTGATTTTTCAGCAGTACGATCATGGTGTATCCTCCCGTCATAAAAAAGCGACCCCGCGGTGGTATTCCGCGAGGTCGCTGCTCAACATGCTATGCGCGCATCCGCATGGATTCAAGCCCAGTCTCCGCGAAAACCACCATTGCCCTTACGGTAAAAGTAAGCCGTAAAGGTAAAGGCGTAATATTCCGCTTTGAACAGACGCTGGTTCATGCTGCGCTCCCGTTCCTATTTCGCATCGGATCATATACGACGCTGATGGAGATAGTATACACCCGAAAAAGCGCCGATGGCAATACGGTTTTTCCACTTTTTTGTGTCGTTTGACGCAATTTCCGCTTGCGCAACCGCAAGTTTACATCCATTTTGGCCAAAGGATACCGCGATTTGGTAGCAATTCCCCGGATGATACGGTATGATGGGGATACAAAACCGGCCGGCCCGCCGCCGGTACAGCGGGGCGACGCCGGCGTGCTTTTGAACACAATGGGATGGACGGAGGAATCCATATGAGCTTTGGAACGAATCTACAGGCGCTCCGCAGGCGGTGCGGGCTGACACAGGAGGGGCTTGCCGATGCGCTCGGCGTATCGCGCCAGTCGGTATCCAAGTGGGAGTCGGACGGGAGCTTCCCCGAGATGGAGAAGCTGGTGCAGCTGTGCGACCTGTTCGGCTGCTCGCTCGATACGCTGGTGCGCGGCGATGTCGATGCGGCATGCGGCGGCGAGGCCGAGGAAGCGCGCGCGGCGCGGGAGGCTGGCGAGGCCTACGACCGCCATATGCGCTTTGCGGCGCGCGCGGTAACGCTCGGCGTTGGGCTGGTGCTGATCGGCGTGGCGGCCATGCTGATGCTGTACGGCTCGAACCCGCGCGACAGCATGGCCATCGTTGGGACGGCGCTGCTGCTCCTGTTCGTCACGGCCGCCGTTGCGCTGTTCATCGTGTACGGCTGCCGCCACGAGGCGTTCCGGAAGAAATATCCGTCGATCACCGCGTCGCCATATACCGTCGAGGAATCGGAGCGCTTTGACCGGCGGTTTCCGCTGTACATCGCGGGCGGCGTGGCGCTGATCCTGCTCGGCGTGATCTTCCTCGTGTGCTGCCCGCTTTTCATCCCCCAGTTTGACTCGCCCTCGCACTCCGCGTTTGCCACCGGTGTGTTCCTGTTCATTCTGGCCGCCGGCGTCATGCTGATCGTCTACGGCGCGATGACGAAGGCGCGCTACAACACCGGCGAGTACAACCGCGAATCGGCCGGCGCGGAATCGGAAGAGAAGGACTCGTGGAGCGGCGCGATCATGCTCACCGCCACCGCGGCCTTCCTGCTGATGGGGTTTGTATGGAACCTCTGGCATCCGGGCTGGGTCGTGTTCCCGATCGGCGGCATCCTCTGCGGCATCGTCTCCTCCATCCGCAGCGCGCGGAACGCATCGCGCGCAAACCGGGACGGCTGAGCGCAGAATGGGTTGGATCGGATTGCAAAAATCGAGGGCGGGGAGCCGATGGCTTCCCGCCCTTTTGTACATTCGCATTCCCTTCCCGGCCGGGCATGGCATAGCGCTTCAAAGGCGATGCCCCGCCCGATTCCGCGTTCGTATCCGGGCGCTTCAGCGCCAGCGCAGCGCAACCGGCGCCTCGCAGGCCACCGCGACAAGGTAGCCGGCCAGCCGGTCCACAGCGAGATGGGAGAGCGTGTTGCCCGCTCCGTCCACGATGCGGCCGTCCGCCGTTGCCGTCAGGCGCGCCATATTGCCGGAAACGCCCTCGCCGGTCCGCTTGAGATGCGCCTCCTTCACCACCCAGCTGAGCAGCAAAAACCCGCTCCTTTGCTCCCCGGGCAACACGGCGTAGGCCGCCTGCTCCGGTTCGGAGAGGATGCGCCGCGCCAGCAGCGGTGAAACGGCGCGATCCGCCGCTTCCGCGTCCAGCCCGACCGGCACATCCGCGACGGCGCAGGCCAGCAACCCCCGCGTGTGCGTGAGGCTGAAGTGCGGCGGGCAGGGGTCCTCCTCTGCCGGCAGAATGTACGGCTTGCCGTTCGGCGCGCAGCGGATGCGGCTGCAGCGGGCTTCCCCCAGCGCGCTCTGCAGGAACAGATCGCGCGCCTGCCGCTCCGGCGTGCCCGCAAGCGCGCGCCAGTAGAGCAGGGCCGTGTGCGCGGCGGAGCCCATGACGGATGGTTCGCTCATGCTCGTACCGCCGCGGCTATGCTTCCTCGCGCTTGCGGTAGAGCACGAATTTGCGGCCGATGCACTGGATGACCTCGGCGCCCGTGGCCGCGCTCAGCAGCTCCGCCGCGTCGCGCGCGGTCAGCCCGGAGGTGTCGAGCACCGATATCTTGATGAGCTCGCGCTTCTCCAGCGCTCCGTCGATCGCATCGATCATCGCGTCGCCGATGTCCGCCTTGCCGATCTGGAAGATCGGTTCGAGCGTATTTGCCTGCTTGCGGAATTCCGCACGTTCCTTGCCCTTCAAAATCCTGTTTCCTTTCCTCTCTTTGGCAGCCCGTCAGATGTTGGCAGCCCGTCAGATGCCCGTTTTCCAGAGACCGTGCAGATTGCAGTATGCGTAGGCCGCTACGGGCAGATCGTCAATGACCTTGAACTCCGCGACCGGCACCTCGTTCTGCTCCACGGTAAGCCGCTTTCTCTGGCCGCCCTTGACCGTCTCCAGATACACCCACTCGATCAGGTGCTCCCCGGTCATGGGATGCGGCTCAATGCCGACCTGCACCGTGACGGTATCGCCGCCGATCTCCACATACGGCAGATGCCTGTCCTTCGACGCCTCCACCGTGTTGGCGGTAAGCCGCTCCATCTTCTCCCCGCAGCAGATCAGCGGCACGCCGTGGTCCTCGATCAGTCCCACGAGGTTTCCGCAGTGCCTGCAGCGATAGAATTTCGGTTCCAACATGGTCGCATGCCTCCTGTCGTATTAGTCAACAAAGTCGAATTCCCACTCGCCGAGCCGGATGGTCGCGCCCTCGGCCGCGCCCATCTCGCGCAGCGCCGCAATGATGCCGCTCTTGATAAGCATCTGCTGGAAGCGGCGCATCGAGGTTTCATCGTTCGGATCCGTGGTGTCGAGCAGGCGGTCGACGTCGCCGCCGGTCACCACGAACGCGCCGGAATCGTCCCGCGCGATCTGGAAGCCCTTCTCGTACTGCGGGCCAAGCTCCAGCTCCTGCTCGGGGTATTCGAGCACGGGCGGCAGCGCGTCCAGCACCTGCAGCACATGGTCGAGCATGCGGTCAAAGCCCTGCGCCGTGGCCGCCGAGACCGGGAAGATCATGACGCCCTTCGGCTCCAGCGCCGCCCGCAGCCGCTCGAGCTGTTCGGCCGCGTCCGGGAGGTCCATCTTGTTGGCCGCGACGATCTGCGGCAGCGCGGCCAGCCGCTCGCTGAACTTCTCCAGCTCCCGGTTGATCTTCTCATAATCGTCGAGCGGATCGCGCCCCTCGCTGCCGGATATGTCGAGCACGTGCACGAGCATGCGCGTGCGCTCGATGTGGCGCAAAAAGTCGTGCCCCAGCCCCGCGCCCTCGGCCGCGCCCTCGATGAGCCCCGGAATGTCCGCGAGCACGAACGAGCGGCCGTGCCGCGTTGCCACGCCGAGGTTGGGCGTGAGCGTCGTAAAGTGATATGCGGCAATCTTCGGCCTCGCAGCCGTGAGCACCGACAGGATCGTGGACTTGCCCACGGAGGGCAGGCCGATGAGCCCGACATCCGCAATGGTCTTGAGCTCCAGCTCCACCTCGCGGTCCTCGGTGCGGACGCCGTTTTGCGCAAAGCGCGGCGACTGGCGCGTGGGCGTGGCAAAGCGGGCGTTGCCCTTGCCGCCCCGGCCGCCCCGCAGCACGGTGCGCTCCTTGCCGGCCTCGTTCATATCCGCGAGCACCGCGCCGGTCTCCACATCGCGCACGATCGTGCCGACGGGCACGCGAACGCGCATCGGCGCGCCGTCGCGCCCGGTCTTGAGCTCCGGCTGGCCGTTGCCGCCGTTCTCCGCGCGGTAATGGCGCTGGAAGCGGAACTCGAGCAGCGTTGTGAGCTGCGGGTCCGCGACGAAGATCACATCGCCGCCGCGCCCGCCGTCGCCGCCGGAGGGGCCGCCGCGCGCCACATATTTTTCCCGGTGGAAGGCCGAACAGCCATCGCCGCCGTTGCCGGCCTTGATCACGATTCGGGTCTGATCGATAAACTGCATGGGGGTTTCCTTTCTTCTGCGCCCGCCTCAGCCGCGATGGAACGCATCGCACACGCAGGCGACGCAGCAGTCCGCACAGCGGGGCTTTTTCGCATCGCACACCTGGCGGCCGTGATAGATGAGCCAGTGGTGCGCGGCCGACCAGTCCTCGCGCGGGATGTGCTCCATGAGCTGCTCCTCCGTCTTTTCGACATTCTTCGCGTCCGCAAAGCCGATGCGGTTGGTCACGCGGAACACATGCGTATCCACGGCGATGGCCGGAATGCCGAACGCGTTCGACACCACGACATTGGCCGTCTTTCTGCCGACGCCGGGCAGCGTTGTGAGCACATCGCGGTCCGCCGGCACCTGCCCGCCGTACTGCGCGGTCAGGATCTTCGACATGGCGATGATGTTCTTTCCCTTCGTGTTGAAAAAGCCGCAGCTGTGGATGTACGGTTTGAGCTCCTCCTCGGTCAGCGCGGCGAACTGCTCGGGCGTGTTGTACTTTGCGTACAGCACGCGCGTGCACTTGTTCACCTGCCGGTCGGTACACTGCGCCGCGAGCATGGTGGAAACGAGCAGCTCAAACGGCGAGCGGTACTCCAGCGCGGGCTTTGCGTCCGGATACGCCTCGGCAAGCAGCCTGAGCGCCAGATCGTAGGATTCCTGTTCGAGCAGCATACGTTACACCTTGATCTTTCCGCCGTGGTTGTGGACGAGGATGTGCGCAAGCGACAGCGCAAGATCGAGAATCTGCTTCTCGTCCTGTCCCTCGAGCATGATGCGGATGAGCGGTTCGGTGCCGGAGGCGCGCACGAGCACGCGGCCGTTGTCGCCGAGCAGCGCTTCGACCTCCGCCCTGCGCGCGGCGAGGTCCGCATCGGCCATGGCGTCCGCCTTCTTGTCGTTGTCCACGATCACGTTGACGAGCACCTGCGGGAACTGCGGGATCTCATCGGCCAGTTTCGAGAGTTTCTTGCCGCTCTCGGCAACGACGTTGAGCAGCGCAATGGCGCTCATCATGCCGTCGCCGGTCGTGTTGTGGTCGAGCAGGATGATGTGGCCGGACTGCTCGCCGCCGATGGAATACCCGTTTTCGAGCATATTCTCGAGCACATACCGGTCGCCCACCTTCGTCTCGGCGATATGGACGCCGGCCTGCTGCATGCGCTTTTTGAGGCCCAGATTGGACATGACGGTGATCACGAGCGTGTCCTTTTTGAGCGTGCCGTGCTCCTGCATGGACAGCGCAAGGATGCCCATCGCCTGATCGCCGTCCACGATATTGCCGTGCTCGTCGCAGGAGATGAGCCGGTCGGCGTCGCCGTCGAACGCAAAGCCGATGTCCGCGCCGTTGGCCACGACGAGCTGCTGGAGCTTCTCCGGATGCGTCGAGCCGCAGTCGTCGTTGATGTTCGTGCCGTCGGGCCAGCAATAGGAGGCGATGACCGTCGCGCCGAGGCGCTCGAACACCTCGCGGCCGAGGGCCGAGGTTGCGCCGTTGGCGCAGTCGAGCACGACCTTGAGCCCCTCAAAGCGGCCGGCGGACTTGCTCACGAGATAATCGCAGTAATCCTGCCGTGCGCGCGGCGCTTCGATCACGGTGCCGACGTCGCGCCCCTCCGGGTGCGGCAGCGGCTCGCCGGAGCGGATGATCTCCTCAATGCGGTCCTCCAGCGCATCGGACAGCTTGAAGCCGTTGCCGTCAAACCACTTGATGCCGTTATACTCCATGGGGTTGTGCGACGCACTGATCATGACCGCCGCGTCCGCCTCGTACAGGCGCACCAGATACGCCATGGCGGGCGTCGGAAGCACGCCCACGTTCAGCACGTTGCCGCCGACCGAGCAGATGCCCGCCGTCAGCGCCGCGGCCAGCATCGGGCCGGACAGCCGCGTATCCATGCCGATCAGGATGCGCGGCGAGTGCACCTCGTTGGCGAGCACGTATGCGCCGACCGCGCCGATCTTGTACGCCAGCTCGCAGTTGAGGTCGCGGTTTGCAACGCCGCGCACGCCGTCCGTGCCGAAAAGTCTTGCCATAATCGATCCTCCCATTTTAAAGTTTGGTTTCCGTTTTGTCCGCGAAGCCGCCGCTCAGGCGGATTCCGCTGTGGAAAGGTATTCAAGCGCGCGCGTGGCTGCCACCGCGCCGTCGGCGCAGGCGGTGATAACCTGCCGCAGCGGCGTTGTGCGGATGTCGCCCGCGGCATAGACGCCCGGCACGCTCGTTTCCATCCATTCGTTCGTGATGATGCGGCCATCCGCCGTGCAGTCCACCTGCCCGGCGACCAGCGCCGTCTGCGGCACAATGCCGACCGCCGCGAACACGCCCGCTACGGGCAGCGTCCTCCGCTCGCCGGTCGCAACCTGCCGGACGGTCAGACCCTCCACCTTCGTTTCACCCAAAAAAGCCTCCGCCGTGGAGCTCCATACAAACTCGATCTTCTCCTCGGCAAACGCGGCCTGCTGCAGCGATTTGGCCGCGCGCAGCGCGTCGCGCCGGTGCACGACATAGACGCGGCTTGCAAAGCGGGCCAGATACAGCGCATCGGCTATGGCGGTATCGCCGCCGCCGACGACCGCCACGGGCTGATCCCGGAAGAACGCGCCGTCGCACGTTGCACAGTAGGATACGCCGCTGCCGGTCAGCTCCGCCTCGCGGTCAAGCCCAAGCGGGCGCGGCTTTGCGCCCATGGCAAGGATGACGGTTCTGGCCTCGACGCACGCCCCGTCCACGATCAGCTTCTTCACCCTGCCGGCGAGCTCCACCCGCTCGACCTCGGCATACGTCACCGAAAGGCCGAACCGCGCGGCGTGCTCCTCGAGCTTCGCGCCGAGCGCGAATCCCTCCACGCCGTCCAAAAAGCCGGGGTAATTATCGATCTGGTGCGTCTTCGTCGCCTGACCGCCCACAAACAGGCCCTCATACAGCGCGGCCGAGGCGCCCCCGCGCATGGCATACAGCCCCGCGGCCAGTCCGGCCGGGCCGCCGCCGATGATCGCAATATCCAGCATATGCTTGCACGCTCCCATTGGATGTTCTGGCTCTGTGCGGGCGGCGCCCCCGCGCTGCACTGCGCGCTAAAAGCGCCCGCCCCCATTGGATGATTCCAAAATTATACCGTTTTTTGCCTGCGAATGCAACAAGGGGGACGCATGTTCGCCATGCATCCCCCTGAAAAACCGGCGTTCAGCGGAAATCGACCGTCACATCGTTGATATAGGTGTCCGTCCACCAGGCATCGGGCACCGTCAGCCGCGGCAGTTTGTAGCCGTACAACTCGGCGAACGCCTTGAGCTTCTTCTGGAGATCGGAGATGAGCGGGCGCGGCGCCATGCTGGAATCGGTCGAAAGATGCGGATCCTCCAGCAGGCCCTGCGCGGCCGCCTCGCACGAGGCCGCAAGGTCATCATACGCCTGCTGCATTTCTGCATATGCGGTCGCCTGCTCCTCGTTCATGGTTGCCGGGTCCGGCGCTTGCGTTTCGATCAGCTCATCGACCACGGACATCGTGTGGATCGCCCGGAACCCGTACCGCTCCAGCCAGAGCAGGTATACATACGAGCTGTAGGCGTCGGGCTTGACCGTGACGCCGTAGACCGACTGGATCAGCTCGATCCGCTTCTCCTGATCGGTGAACACGAAGTTCCAGGGCGTCGCCTCCGACTGGCGGGACTGCCCGCCCATCGTATGCATGCGGATGTTCTCCCGATCCACGGAGGACATCGCATAATTGGCAAGCGCAAGCATCTGGGAAACGCTCACGTTGGTCTGCACGCCATCCAGCGTGCCGAGCAAGGTCGGGATCATGGTGAGCAGGTTCTGCTCCTTCACCTTCTGATAGATCGCGATGAGCATCCGCTTCTGCCGCTCCACCCGGTTGGCGTCGCCGACGGGCATGTTGGTGCGGCTGGCCTTGCGCACGCGCAGATAATCCAGCACGCCCTGTCCGTTCAGGTGCTGCATGCCCTTCTCATATTTGCGTCCTCCCTCCGTGAACCAGCCCTCGACCTCATAGTCGATGCCGCCGAGCGCGTCCACCAGATCCACGACCGTATCAAAGCGCAGCGCCAGATAATAATCGACCGGCACGCCGCCGAGCAGCCGCGAGACGGTCTCGCAGCTCTTCCGGTAGCCCGCTCCGTCCGGAGCGTCCGGACCGCCGCCGACATTGACTGCGGCATTGATCTTGTAGTAGCCGGTGCTGCCGGGCACGGGCGTAAAGGTGTCGCGCGGAATGGAGATCAGATCCACCGTCTTCTGGTCAAAGTTCACGGCGGCCAGCAGCATGGTGTCGGTATGGTTGTCCTCGCTGTACTCCTTGAACTTGCTGTCGCTGTATCCGTCCACGCCGAGCACGAGGAAATTCACAATACCGCCGGGCAGTGGCTCCGGCGTCGGCTCCGGCTCCGGTGTCGGCTCCTGTTCCGGCTCGTCGACCTCCACAACCTGCGGCGTGACGGCGGGCGGCTCCGTGGCAAACAGCTCCGCGGGCTTATTCAAAATCCGGTTCGCCTGTACGGCGATGATCACGGCTGCAATCACTACGACCGCCAAAATGATGAGCCAGACAAGCATCCGCTTGCCCGGGCGTTTGGCTTTTTCCCTGCGTTCCATCGGCTTTTCCCCCTCAATACCGAATTTTTCTCAGAGTTCTTATCCGTTATTGTATCATACCCTATGTCATGTGGCAACAGGGGCTCAGAGCATTGCGCCGAAGGCGAGCGTCACAAGCGGGATGGTGGCGAGCGAAACGAGCGTTGTGAGCGTAAAAATCTGCGCCGCATAGCCGCCGTTCTTGCCGTAGCGGTTCGCAAACATCGTGCCGATCGCCGCCGTCGGGCAGGACGCGGCGATCACGATCACATACAGCACGGTCGGATCGACCGGCAGGCGGAACATCGCGAGCATCACAACGGCGGGAATGATGAGCATCTTGATGGCCAGTATCCAGTAGATTCGCCTGTTGCAGAAGCACGCCTTCAGGTCGGACTCCGCGATCGACGCGCCGGCGATCAGCATCGCGAGCGGCGTATTCATGCTCCCGAGGGAGCCGACCGCCTCAACAAGAACCTCCGGCAGCCGGATGCGCAGCAGGAAGATCAGCACGCCCACGAACGTCGCGATGAGCGCGGGCGAGCAGAGCTGCTTGCGCATGAGCTTCCAGTCGGTCTGGCCGCTCATCATGACCACGCCGTGCGTGAACAGCAGCAGGTTAAAGCAGGTCAGATAGGCCGTCAGGTACAGCACGCCTTCCGCGCCGTAGAGCGCATGGATGAGCGGAATGCCCATGAACCCGCAGTTGCTGTAGACCGTGCTGATGCGCTCGACCTCCGTGTTGGGGCGGCCCTTGCGGATCAGAACGTAGGCGCACACGAGCTGGAGCGCGTGGCTCATAGTGGCGAGGCCCAGCGCGATGAGCAGGTTGTTGGCCAGCTCCGGCGTAAACGTGATCTGGTACGAGGAGAGGATCGTGCTCGGAACGACGATGAGCAGCAGCACATCCGTGAGCCTCAGGTTGGTCTGATGATCAATGACGCGCAGCTTGCCGCAGAGAAAGCCCACGGCCACCAGAACGCCGATAAACAAAATCTTTTCCAATACGATGGATGTCGTTTCCATATGGTACTCCTGTATTTCCCGCGCGGGGGATGCCGGCCCATCCGGCGGGCCGCCGAGCATTCAGTTTAGTCCTTTACGACCGGTTCGTCAAGAACAACCGGCCTGCACGAAGGGGGACGGCGTTTTGTCCGCCCAGCCGGTAAAAGACCTGCGTCAGAGCAGCAGATCCGCCGTCAGCACGACGAGCGGGAGCATGACGAGCGAGGAGAGCGTGGTGAGCGTAAAGATCTGCGCCGCGTAGCCGCTGTTCTTACCGTAGCGGTGCGCGAACATCGTGCAGTACGACGCGGTGGGGCACGCGGCCGCCAGAATCATCGACAGCAGCAGGATCGGTTCCACGGGCAAAAAGCAGAGCGCCAACTCCGCCAGCGCAGGAACGGCGATCATTTTGAGCAGCACCACCCGGTAGATGCGCGGCTGCAGCAAACAGGACTTCATGTCCGTCTCCGCTATGGTCGCGCCGGCGATCAGCATCGCCAGCGGCGTGTTCATATCGCTGATGGCGGCCAGCGGCGCGCGCACCACCTCCGGCAGCCGCACGCGCAGCAGAAACAGCGTCAGCCCGACCGCGATCGAGAGCAGCGCCGGGGAACAGAGCTTTTTGAGCATGAGCCGCCAGTCGCCCCGGCCGGACATCAGGATCACGCCCTGCGTCCAGAACAGGAGGTTGAAGCCGGTCACATATGCCGTCAGATACAGCACGCCCTCGGGCCCATAGAGCGCCTGCACGAGCGGGATGCCCAGGAACATGCAGTTGCTGTAGATCACGCTCATGCGCTCGACCTCCGCGTCCGGCCGGTTCGGGCGAATGAACACATACGCGCACAGCAGGTGAATCGCAAAGCAGATTGCGGAAAGGCCGAACGCCAGCAGAAGATTGTGCAGCAGCGCCGGGCTGAAATCGACCTGATAGGAGGTCAGGATCAGACAGGGCGAGATCACCAGCAGCAGCAGCTCGGACGCCTTGCGGTTCGTTTCCCGGTTGATCACGCCGAGCTTGCCGCACAAAAAGCCCACGGCAATCATCACCCCGACGAACAGAATCTTTTCCAGCACAATGCCGGCCGTTTGCATATCGGTCTCCTCCCCCCGCCGGCGGCACCCGCACCCCGGCCGTATCTCAGTGTATGGCAAAGCACACGGTTCGTCAAGAGAAACGACCGTTCGCACCGGTTCGTGCGCCTGCGCCGTTTTTTGGGGTATAGCCCGCGGCGCGGGTGTTGAATGCCGGCGCGATTTTGCGGTATACTGATCGTGTTCGGCAGTGAACAGCACACGGCATATCCCCCCGGCTTCTGCCCGGGTTTCCCAAAGGAGGTACCAAACGATATGGAAAACGCCCCGCATCCGTCAGGCGAACCCGCTCCGGCTTCGGCCGCGCACCGCGTCATTACCATCGGCCGGCAATACGGCAGCGGCGGACGTGAGATCGGCCGCCGGGTCGCCGCGGCGCTCGGCTGCGCATTCTACGACAGCGAGCTGCTCACGCTCGCGGCCCAGCGCGCCGGGCTGCACCCGGACGTTGCGGCCAAGGCCGAGGAGCGCCCGACAAACGGCCTGCTCTACACCGCGCCGCTCGGCATCGGCGCCGCGCGCGGCGCTGCGGCGGTGCCCGTCCAGCAGCCGCTGACGGAGCGGCTCTTCTTTGCGCAGTCGGCCGTCATCCGCCAGCTCGCCGAAACGGAGGATTGCGTCATCATCGGCCGCTGCGCGGACTATGTGCTGCGCGGCCACGAAAACCTGCTCTCCGTGTTCGTTTACGCGGATCCGGAGACGCGGCTCGACCGCTGCGAGCGCTATTACGGCATCGACCGCGCCACGGCGCATGCGCGCATCCGGCAGATCGACAAGCGCCGCGCCGGGTATTACACGTGTTTTGCCGATCAGCCCTGGGGCAGCGCGGAGAGCTACGATCTGCTGCTCGACTGCGGCCGCTTCGGCGTGGACGGCTGCGCGGACATCATCGTGCGCGCCAGCGGCATCGCGCGGCCATAGGCGGCCGGGCATGCGCATCCGGGCGGACAATCCCCGGCCCGCTCCGCATCGTCCTGCGTCCCGCTTTTCCCTCCGTCCCCGCATCCGTACCGGGGCGTCTTCCGCACCGGCTCCTTGTGGATGGCACGGCATGGTTGGATACAGCGCGGCGGGCGTGGAGAAAAACCCAACCCCCCCCGTTTAACCCCCCCCCCCCCCCCCGAAAACCCGAGCCGGCCCAAAA
>JAQXRK010000052.1 GCA_029218485.1 bacterium
GCAGGGCGCGTCCAGCGGCGCGATGATCGTGCGGTTCACGTGGCGCAGCATGCACAGGCTTACAATGAAGCAAACGATCTCCGCAATCGGGTACGCGAGCCAGATCCGATCCAGATTGTGCGTGAACAGGGAGAGCAGCGCCGCGGCGGGCACGAGCACGAGCAGTTGTCTCGACAGTGAGAGGAACATGCTGTAGAACCCGCGGTTGACCGCCTGAAACAGGATGGAGGCGGAGATGGACACAGCGGCCGTCACGAAGCAGGGCGAGATCGTCCGCAGCGCGACGGTGCCGATGCGGATCGCCTCGGGCGAGGCGTCGAAGATCGAGAAGATCTCGGCGGGGAAGAGCTGAAAGCACAGCATGCCGAGCGTCATGATCGAGAGCGAGGAGAGGAGCATCAGCCGGAAGGTGCGCTCCATGCGCTTTTTGCAGCGCGCGCCGTAGTTGAACGCGAGGATGCTCATTGCCGCGCTCGTCATGCCGAACACCGGCATGAACACGAGCGACTGAATCTTGAAGTACACGCCGAACACGGCCACGGCGGTCGTGGTATAGGCGATGAGCAGCGCGTTCATGAGCAGGTTCATGACCGTGCCGATGGACTGCATGATGATCGAGGGCAGGCCGACGGCATAGATCTGCCGGATGACGGCGCCGTTCGGCCGGACATGCCGCCAATGCAGCCGGATGTCGTGCCGCGTGCAGAACACGAGCAGGAAGCTGAGGATCATCGAGGCAAACTGACCGGCGACGGTCGCGTACGCGGCGCCCGCCACGCCGAGCCTCGGGAAGCCGAGCAGGCCGAAGATCAGGATCGGGTCGAGCACGATGTTGACCAGCGCGCCGGTGATCTGCATGAGCATGACGAACACGGTCTTGCCCTGTGCCTGCATGATGCGCTCCGCGCCCATCTGCAAAAAGATGCCGAACGAGAGCACGCAGCAGATGGACAGGTAGTCCATGCCCATATCGCGGATGAGCGGCGCTTCCGACACGAACGCGTTGAAAAACGGCCGGACGCCGAACAGACCGAACAGCAGGAACACCATCGACGAGACGAACAGCAGAAACAGGCCGTTGCCCGCGGCGGCGTTGGCGTCCTCAAAGCGGCGCTCGCCCAGCCGGCGCGAGATCAGCGCGTTCATGCCGATGCCCGTTCCCACGGCAACGGCGATCATGAGCATCTGAATCGGGAACGCGAGCGATACGGCCGTGAGCGCGTCCTCGCTCAGCCGGGTGACAAAGATGCTGTCGATGACATTGTAGAGCGCCTGCGCGAGCATGGAGATCACGACCGGCAGCGACATGCCGAACAACAGCCGGCCCTCGGGCATATAGCCCATTTTGTTTTCCGTTCTATCCTTTTCCATAGGGAGATAGACTATCACATTTCGTCCGGTATGGCAAGATTTCTGACATATATGCCGCGGCTGAGCGCATATCGGACGGTGTAGAGCGTGCCGCCTGCGGCTCTGTGCAGATAGGCGATGCAGCAATCGGCGTGGTCGACCAGATACCGGTTGCGGCGCAGCAGCGCGCCGGTATCGGTGCGCCCCGCGGCATACCAGACCGTGTCCGCAGCGGCGAGCGCGCGGTTGTAGCGCTGCTTTGCATCAGACGGCCAGCTGTCGGCCTGATCCTTCGCCGGCAGCGCGAGCGCGAGCCGCAGCTCCGGCCGGCTCTCGCGGAGCAGCAGCACCGCTTCGGCCGCAAGCTGGTCAAACCCCTGCGCCCCGCCCGCCCAGAAGACGCGCACGCCGCCGTCGGCCGCTTCGCAGACGGCGCGCATGAGCCGGAGCCGCAGCGCAGCCATGCCGCCGCTGTTCTCCGCGGGCAGGCCAGCGGGCCGGTGACCGGTAAAGCAGCAGGCCGTTTTCCCCCAAAACGGGTTTTCAGACGGGCTTTCCATGCGCCATGCTTCCCCCCTCCCGCAGTGCGGCGAGTTCGCCGGCCGCGCCGGCATCGCCCTGCAATGCGTCCGCGTACAGCGGGAGCAGCGCCTCCGCGTCCTTCAGCGCGCCCTCGTACAGATCAAAAAACGATTCGGTGCGCGGCCGGTCCGGCTGCCAGGGCGCCGCCCACGGCCGGTGCGCCTCGTTGAACAGGTCGCCCGCGCCCTCGCCCGCTGGCGAGAGCAGAAAGCCGGAGAGCGTGCCGGGGCGCTTGTGCAGCGCGCGCTCGAGGGCGCGCACGAGCTTCTGCCTGCGGCCGGAGGGATCGTACAGCAGCCGGTGTACCCGGTCAAAGTTGCGGAAGCTGCGCCGGTATGCGCCGCGCACGCTGCGGCCAAACAGCGCTTCGGTGAGCCGCACGTGCAGCGCGTCGAGCGATCGGAGCAGCGCCCGGCTGCGCACGGCGGGCAAGAACAGCCGGTGCGGCGAGGTGGCCGCGAGCGGGAGGCTGCCGGATGCCGCGCATGGGGAGCCCGGGAAATCCGCTTCGGGTTCTTCGGTGGGCTGAACGCCGGCTGCATCGCGCGCACGGACCGGTTCGGCTTTGTGATCGGCCGTATCGCGAGCGGAGCGCTGCGGCGCAATTTCCGTGCAAGGCTGCGCATCGATGCTTAGGCGCGCGGAGAACGGCAGCTCGAGTGCCATCTCAAAGCGCGTGTGATCCAGCCCCCGGTGCGCGGACTCCACGAACGGGTG
>JAQXRK010000053.1 GCA_029218485.1 bacterium
GGCTGCATTCTGGAGATGGGCGGAGACGACCAGTGGAGCAACATTCTCGGCGGCGCAGACCTGATTCGCAGAAAGGAACAGAAGCCGGCCTATGCGTTAACGACAACGCTGCTGACGACCAGCGAAGGGAAAAAGATGGGCAAGACGGAGAAGGGCGCGCTCTGGCTCGATCCGAACCGCTGCAGCCCGTACGAATTCTACCAGTATTGGCGCAACATCGATGACGCGGATGTGGAGCGTTGTCTGGCGCTGCTGACCTTCCTGCCCATGGATGAGGTGAAGCGCCTTGGTTCGCTGAAGGATTGCGCGATTAACGAAGCGAAGCGTGTACTTGCATACACATTGACCGAGCAGGTGCATGGAACGGACGAGGCGAACAAGGCCCGATCCGCTGCGGAAGCGCTCTTTTCCGGTGGAAACGACTTTTCGCATATGCCGTCCGTTGCGCTCACGGAGCAACAGATAGCTGAGAGCGGGTTACGTTTGCCGGATCTGCTGGTGCTTGCCAATTTGGCAAAATCCAAGTCGGATGCCCGGCGGCTCATCGCCGATGGAGCGGTGTTTGCCGGGGAGAGAAAGGTGGAATCCTATCAGGAAACGCTGCAGCCCGATGCGTTGGAAGGCGATGGCATCATTCTGCGCAAGGGAAAGAAGAGCTTTTGCAGAATGAAGCGGGCGTAAATGGCATATCGTACCGTAAAACAGGAAAGCGAGATTGAACTGGTGATCAAGCGATCGCGGTTCATCGGCCGCTGCTTCCCGGTGACCAATGAGCAGGAGACGCTGGCGATTCTGGAACGCATTCGCAGACAGCATTGGGATGCAACGCATAACTGTTATGCCTATTCCCTTGGCGAAAATGGCGCCTGCGCACGCTTTTCGGATGATGGCGAGCCTTCGGGAACCGCCGGCATGCCGATAATGGAGGCGATTCGCCGCAAGGGTGTGACGGACGTCCTGGTTGTGGTTACCAGATACTTTGGCGGCGTTCTTCTGGGAGCCGGCGGATTGGTTCGCGCCTACTCCTCGGCAACGGTAGCGGCAATGGAAGCCGCCGGCAGACTTGAGATGCATAGCTGCACAAAGCTGACGATGCGTGTCCCCTACGCCTTGTGGGGGCG
Organism: bacterium; assembly: GCA_029218485.1. GTDB lineage: Bacteria > Bacillota > Clostridia > Christensenellales > CAG-138 > Aphodomorpha. The sequence goes on from JAQXRK010000053.1 coordinate 1,122, forward strand.
AGTGGAAGCCATGCTCCATGAACGGGCGCAGTGCGTGCAAATTGCATCCATCGAGTATGAGGAGGAAGTCAAGGCCTCTTTTTGGACATTTGAAGAGGAGGCGCCCGGGATTACGGATGCGATCATTGACCGAACGGATGGCTGTGTCCGGCCATGGAGCGAGGATCATGATGTGCGGGCGTTCCCTGCTTCTGAATTGTCTGCAGAGGAACAGGAAAAAGAGGAGCGATGATTGCAATGAGGAGAAAAGAATTCCGTCTGGCGCTGACTTTGTTGGCATGCGTTCTTTTGTCTGTCGTGCTTGCAATGCCCGCTATGGCGCTGAATAACAAGGAAGAGGAGGAGGTACGGATCGAGGTCTTGGCAGACCCTGCTGAGCTGTCGGAGAGCGGCACGGTACTCCTGACATTTGAGATCTCGAACCACTCCGATTTTGAGCTCCATGAAATTACGATAGGACTGGACAATGCAATCTTTCAGGTGGACGGCATGGGGGACTGCATTATTCCGCCGGGCGGTTCCGTGACCTTTTCTCTGCAATATGAGGTGCCGGATTCCAAAATTGGCATTGAACAGCGCTTTCAGGTAAGCTGGCTCAAATACGGAGAGCCATTCACTATGGAGGTACCCGTGACGATCGCACGCGCGGTGGAACCGGTGATCTCCATACAGAGAACGGTCAGCAGCGAGTATGCACAGCAGGGTGAAACAATCACGCTGACATATGAATTGTCAAACGATACGAAGTTTGACATGACGAATATCACCGTTATCGACGAGCAGATCAGCGATAAGCCGATTTTCCGCAACCATACGCTCAATGCCGGTGGAAAAATCACACAATCCTTTATCTATACCATGGGGGATTCCGATGTGGTATCCGCCCCTACGGTCGCGTATGATGTGAACGGAAAGACCAAGACATTTTCCGCTCTTACCCCCATTACGCTGGCAATGGTCAAGATCGAGATCGATTTGAAAGTCGAGATGGGTACGCCAACGGCGGCCGGCGTACCGTTTACCATTACCGCGACCAACACGGGGAACCAACCGGTTACCGATATTCGGATTACGGACGAGCTGAGCAACCCCATTCATGGGGACGCGTTTTCCCTGAATCCCAGCGAAAACCGCACGGTTTCCTATCTTGTCGTGCCGATTTCCACTGAGCCGGTACGAAATGTTTCTTTTTACTTAACGGGAACGGATGCGTTCGGCGTAGCCTATTCTCCGGTATTTGATACCGTTTACGAAGTGCATCCGTTTGTCGATGATTCGCAGATTGATGTGGTGTTGTTGACGGAGATTCTCGAACCATGGACGGCACAGACCGGCGCTGTGCGTGTTCGCGTTACCATGCGAAACAACAGCGCAGTAGAACTGACAAATGCGGTTTTGAGTGAGGCCACGCTGGGGGATTTGCAGACATACGAACTGTTGCCAACCGGGGATACCGTTTATGAACAGCAGCTGGTCATTGGTTCGCCGCGCAACCTCACATTTTCGTTAAAGGCAACGGATCCGGCCGGAACCGAGCGGTTGTTGACGGGTGCGATGCTGACGGTCGCATATCCAACCGAGACCGCTGCACCCGAGCCGTCAGCTCTTCCGACGCCGGAACCGATCGGGGCTGTAGGCAGTTGGAATCGCACGCTGGTCACAGTTCTGCTGATCGTCGGCGGAATCATGCTCGCAGCTTTTGTGGCCTTGATCGTCCTTGCGGTTTTGGAGCATAAAAAGACCGGTGGACTTTTGCTGGACGATGAGGAAGATGAGGAGCCTGAAATCGATGAGTCGATCGACGAGGCGTTTATGGAGGAGGAGCCAGCGCCCCAAAGATTGGCTGCACCGCGCGGACCATCGGATTATGTACGCATTGCTGAAGAGCGGCGGCAGCACTATGTGCCCGTGAAGCGACCGTTGGTTCCGCCCATCGTGCCGGAATTTGATGATGGGATAACCCGCTATGAGAGACCGGATTCTGAAGAACAGGTAACTCCGAACGCAACGGAGAAAAGTGCGGGCGAGCCAGCCATCGAGATGGCGACGGATGACACCGTTGTTTATAAGCAGAAAGCAGGCTCAGACGGTGGACATGCGGGATCGTCTTACCGGCAGCCGTCCGTACGGGAAGATATTGCGTTCTGGCTGCAGGATGATAGAGCAGGGCTGGATGATAGGGAGATGGCAGCGCCTAAGCATATCAGCATTCGCAGGGAACCGGCCGTGCTGCCAAAGAAAAAGCAGGAGATCCATCGCGTGCAGGCGGCGGACGAGGAGAAGTCCAAATGAATGCGTTTTCCGGATGTTCGGAGGAGATGTATCAGTTTTTCTGGGAAATCGCCTTCCAAAACCACAGAGAGTTTTTTGAGGCAAACCGCGAACGGTATAAAAGAGTTGTGCAGCAACCCATGCAGGCACTGGCAGCGGAATTGCTTCCGACCGCACTATCCATGAACCCGAACTTCAACCAGCGGATCCCATCGATTGTTTCACGCATTCGCCGCGATACGCGTTATTCTCGTGACAAATCCCCCTATCGGGATCATGTTTGGCTGGCGTTCAAACCGGCAGAAAAGCGAACCAGCGAGTGCTTTGTGGTCTATGCTGAATTCGAACGCGATCATTATGGGTACGGTATGGGCATGTATGCTCCGGATACGGCGCAGATGAATGCGCTGCGTGCAAAAATGCTCGCGCAACCGAACAAGTTTCTCACACTGGTGGGGGAAAAACAGTTTGTTGAACGCTTTTCCGTTGAGGGCGAGATGTATCGACGCCCCAAATTTCAGGATTGCTCAGCTGCTCTTTCACCGTGGTTGAACAGAAAGTCATTGAGCTTCTGTTATACATCGACCGCTTTAAGCAGAACCTATTCCCGGGCAATCGTTGATGAGATTACCGAAGCGTTTACGCTGCTCAAACCCGTGTACCGGTTCCTCATGGGGCTTGATTGAGATCGTAAATGGTCACGCTGCTGTTTTCAAAGACTACTTTGAAATGAGCGTCAAAATAAGCGATATCGCAGGCATAATACCCGCGTTCATACGGGCCGATATACGCATAGTCAATGGAATATGTGTCCTGAAGCGCTTTCAGACTGGTTTCGGGTGATTCGAACAGCTCTGACAGCGCTTTTTTACGCGCATCATAATCCACTCCGTGATAGTAGAGATAAGAACCGGATCCACAAACGATATTCCGACCGGTCAGTGCAGCAACCGCATTGTTGTGATTGTCGTGCGTTAAGAAAGTTGAATCTGCTTTTGTGTTGTCCAGGATAAAGGTCGAAGCCTCCACTTCGTCACGGCTGATGAGCTGATACTCGGAATTCCATTCGCGTATGAGCGTCAATGTGCCGGACAGGAACAGCGCCATGCAGACCAGCGCCGCGAGCACTCGCGTGCCAGCCAGCGATGCTCCGTTGGCTTTCAGCGGAGCCGTGAGCCTGCCATAGACCTTGACGAGCCATTTTGCAACCAAAGCACAGGTAAACGCGAAACAGATAAACAGAATTTTGTTGTTGTCGTATGGGTTGGGCTGGAACTGGACGGTTTCAACAAGAAACCATGGGAGGAGAATACCATTGTAGACCGTGCGGTCGTGCGGCTCCGCGTCCAGATAGGATATCGGGAGGAGCAGGAACAGTAGCCCCCAGTTTTTGATGTAGAACCACAGGAAGGAATCGCTGACATTGGACCAATTCCAGTGGAACTTCAAAAAACTGCCGGATTGCCGGAAGGTGAACAGGATGAGCTGCGGACCGGCAAGCAGCGCAACCAGACC
>JAQXRK010000054.1 GCA_029218485.1 bacterium
TCCGGCTCCACATTTTCAAACAGCTCGACCTCCATACCGGCCGACTTCAGGTAGCCGACCGCCTGATCCAGAAAACCGAAGCGGCGCATGGAGCCGCCGCCGGTGACGACCAGCGCGCGATTGCCGGAGAGCGCTTTCAACTGTGAGAGCGAGCCTCTGCCGTAATAGAGATCACGGGGGAGCGTAAATCTTGACAAGGTATGCAATCCTCCTTTCGGTTATCCCCCTTAGCAGAAACAAAATGCCGCCGTTCTAACAACGAACGGCGGCATGCCCTCTCAAAAATAGCGGATGCGAACAGCATCTTCCTCTCAGCCCGCAAAAAGGCTTATGGTGGAGATTACCGGTTTTTCAAGTGCTTGGAAAGCAGCGCAAGCGGAATGGCCATATCCTCATTCTGGATGAGGATATCCGCCGGTGCGCGCAGGTGTGTGGGCGCAAAGTTCCAGATGCCGCGGATGCCGGCGGCGACCATTGCGTCGCAGACGGCCTGCGCAGCCGGCACGGGAACGGTGATGATGCCCAGCTCAATCTCGTGCTTCCGGCACCAGGAGGACAGTTCCGAGGTGTCGAGGATGGGCTTGCCGTTCACCGTTGTGCCGATCAACTCGGGGTTCTGGTCGAAGGCGGCAACCACCTCGATCCCGTAGGCGGTGAACCCGGGATAGGCAAACAGGGCGCTGCCGAGGTGGCCGGCGCCGACCAGAACGGTCTTTCGCGTTTCGGCATAGCCGAGATAGTGCTCTACATCGAGGATCAGGTTATCGAGCACATACCCGATTTTCGGTCGTCCGCCCATTGCGCTGACGGCGGCAAGATCCTTGCGCACCAAAACGGGGTTCAGGTTCAGCTCCTGCGCGATCACGTTGCAGGAAACCGTTTCAGCGCCCTCCCGCTGCAGGCGCTTCAAAAGCTGCAAATACGCCGGAAGCCGCTGCAACGTTGGGGTTGGCACTGGAGAATAGGACATGCGGACTCTCCTTTCCAGTCACAGGTGTCAAACCAATAGTGTATTGATAATATTGATTATAACATGATTCCCTCCATAGTAACACTATTTTTTAAAAATTTTCCTCGCAATTTTAGGTGGCTGCTGCCGAAATATACCGGGCAAAGCGCTTGACCGAAGCCCCTTTGCCGCATATCATAGAATCAGTTCCGAATGGGAGGGTGCAGATGAAAGACATTCAACGTGTGACACACATGGATAACGTCCGGTTGTCGGATGACGGAACCGCCGTCATCATCGTGGATCAGACGCAGCTGCCGAACCGCCTCGTCTATCTCACGCTGAGAACGCCGGAGGAGATGTTCAACGCGATCTTTGAGCTGAAGGTGCGGGGCGCACCGGCCATCGGCATCTGCGCCGCATACGCCGCCTACTGCCTTGCCCGGCAGATCCCGGAGCACTCGTTCCTGCCGTTTCGCGAGCGGTTTGCCGCGCACTGCGCCTATTTGAACAGTTCGCGTCCTACGGCAGTCAACCTGAGCTGGGCGCTCTCCAGAATGCTCGCCGTGGTGGACGGGCATGCCGGTCTGCCGATCCCGGAGATTCTCGAGCTGCTGCATGTCGAGTGCCTCCGGATCCATCGGGAGGACATCGATATGTGCATGCGCATCTCCGAAAACGGCCTCTCTTTGCTCCGCGACGGGGATGGCGTTTTGACGCACTGCAACGCCGGTCCGCTCGCCACCTCGCGCTATGGAACCGCGCAGGGTCCGTTCTTCCTCGCAAAGGAACGCGGTATGAACATCCACGTATTCGCGGATGAGACGAGGCCGCTGCTGCAGGGAGCGCGCCTGACCAGCTATGAACTTTCGCGCGCGGGCGTCGATGTGACGCTCATCTGCGACAACATGGCCAGCATCGTCATGAAAAACGGCTGGATCAACGCCTGCTTTGTCGGCTGTGACCGCGTGGCCGCCAACGGCGATACGGCCAATAAGATCGGTACGAGCGGCGTGGCCATCCTTGCCAAGCACTATGGCATCCCGTTCTATGTGCTCGGCCCAACCTCCACGATCGATCGGAATTGCCCGACCGGCGACGATATCCGAATCGAGCTTCGCCCGGAGGCGGAGATCCGTGAGAAGTTTTATAAAGAGCCTATGGCGCTGCCGGAGGTGCGCTGCTATAATCCGGCGTTCGATGTGACCGATCATACGCTCATCACCGGCATTGTGACGGAAAAGGGCATCTGCCGGCCGCCCTATACCGAGAGCCTTGCAAAACTGTTCGATTGAGGGGGACAGGGCTATGCGAATGCAGGAGGAGAGAGCCGAGGCGGTGCGGTTTGCGAAGCTGCTCATTGCGCGCGGCCTCACGCGCGGAACGGGCGGCAACATCAGCGTCCGCAAGGGCGACTTGGTGGCCATCACGCCGAGCGGCGTTGACTATGAGAGCATGACGGCGGCGGATATGGTCGTCGTCGATCTTTCCGGAAAGATTGTGGAGGGGGCGCTGCGGCCATCCAGCGAGTGCGGCATGCACCTGGCCTGTTACCGCGCGCAGAGCGCGTTTGGCGCGGTCGTACACACCCATTCGACATTTGCCACAACGCTGGCCTGTATGCACCGTTCGCTGCCGCCAATCCATTATCTGATCGGCTATGCGGGCGGCACGGTGCCGTGCATTCCGTATTATCCGTTCGGGTCCGAGGAACTGGCGCAGGCCGCGGCTGCCGGCATGGCGGGGCGCAATGCGGTCCTGCTCGGCAATCATGGCTTGCTCGCTGCCGGCGCGGATCTGGATTATGCGTTCAGCATCGCGGAGGAAACGGAGTTTGTTGCGGAGCTGTACTACCGCACCGAACTGCTCGGCGGCGGGCGGCTGCTCAGCGATGCCGACATGAAGGAGGCGCTGCGCCGGTTTGCCGTCTATGGGCAAAAGCAGCGGGCAGAGGAATCTTAGCGCATTTTTAGCAACCGAGCACCATAAAATCTGATACAATGAAGTCAGACGCAGGAATGCGAAACGGCAGTACGCACTATCTTGAAGGAGGAATCTGGCATGGGCATCCCACTGATCTTTGTTGGAATCGTCGCGGTTTGTGCGCTCACCTATTATGTGATGGACTTGGTTGATAAAAAGACAGAATCGACGAAGTAGCCGTATCGTCAGTGACAACAGAAAAGGAAACGCCGCCCATTCGGCGGCGTTTCGCTTTTCCTTGCAGCAAGAGCGCCTCCGACTTGGAGACGCTCTTTGACGCTTTTTGGCTTTACAGGCAAAAGGATGTTCGCCTGCAGCAACGGTTTATTTTGTGATGAACAGTATGCCGAGCGTGTTTGGCCCGCAATGCGCGCTGATGGTGCAGCTGGCGTGCGTAATGTGCACCTCCTTGAACGGCTGGAGGGAGAGCACAAGCTCCCGAATCTCCTGCTCAATGGCCGGATCAATGCCCGAATCGGTGATGAATATGCGATCCAGCAGAATATCGTCGCGCCCGCCGATCATATCCTGCACGTACTTTTTCAGCACGCGCGGCAGCTTACCGGCGTATTTTTTGCCAACGGCCATGCTCCCGCCGGCGGGCACCTGCACCTGAATGCAGGGCTTCAGACTCATCAGGTTTGCGCCGATGTGCGCAAGCGTGGAGCATCGTCCGCCCGCATGCAGGAACTCCAGCGTGTCCAGAACGAAGCTGGCGCTCACGCGCGGAACGAGCGCTTCCACTTCCTCCACAATCTGTTCAATGGGCATGCCGGCCTTAATCCGCTCGCCGGCTTCGCAGACCAGTTGGCCAAAACCGGTGGACAGGTTGCGCGAGTCCACAACGTAGACGCCCTCCAGCTCGCTGGCCGCAATCTTCGCGTTCTGGAAGGAGCTTGAGAGACCGGAGCCGATCGAGATATGCAGCACCTGATACCCTTCCTCTACAAAGGGACGGAAGTAGCTTGCGTATTCCTCGGGATTGATCGCGGCGGTTTTCGGAAGCGCCTTTCTCGTGTACCATGCATCGTATAGGTCGTTCGGCGTGATATCAAGACCGTCCGTATACTGACGCCCCTCCAAAATGATGTGCAGCGGGAACAGGGACACCTGATACCGCTCCGTAAGCTTCGGCCCGATATCGCACGGCGTATCGGCGCTCAATAAAATTTTGCTTTCCATAGATTCCTTTCTTAAAATACAAGTATGAGTATGGATAAAACTATATATATGGTATCAATTTTTCGGGATTTCGTCAAATCAATTTGATGGGTATTCGCACGGAATATCTGCTTGTGACGGATGAATCTAAAAATCAATTAGGTAACCAGAAAGAATATATTGACAATCCCGTGGAGACAGGCTATAGTCTTAATAATGTCTTCTATCGAGGTGCAATCACTTGGAACAACAACTGCATAAAAAGTATGGCTTGCTGACAGCGATCGCCATGATTGTCGGCACGGTCATCGGCTCCGGCGTTTTTTTCAAAGCCGAAGCGATTCTGACCAAAACGGGCGGCGATATGGCGACCGGCATCCTCGCCTGGGGCATCGGCGGCCTCATCATGGTCATTTGTGCCTATACGTTTTCCGTTATGGCCACAAAGTATTCCTTTGTCAATGGCCTCGTGGACTATGCGGAAGTGACGGTCGGCAAGCGCTACGGCTATCTCGTCGGCTGGTTCATGACAATGATCTATTACCCGGCCATGACGTCGGTGCTCGCCTGGGTATCGGCGCGCTACCTCTGCGTGCTGCTGGGCTTTTCCATCGTCGGGCCCGAATGCCTGTGCCTGAGCTGCCTGTTCCTGGTCGGCAGCTATACGGTCAACGCGCTGTCGCCCAAACTGGCTGGGAAGATTCAGGTTTCCACCACGGTCATCAAGCTCATTCCGCTGCTGCTGATGGCGGTTGTGGGAACCGCGAGCGGCCTTGCCAACGGTGTTTTGGTTGAGAATTTCACAAAAACGCTCTCGACGCAGGAGATCGCCGCCGCGTTCGAGACGATGGGGAAGACCTACACGCCCAGCTCTTCCATGCTGCTGGCGTCCGTGGTCGCCACCGCGTTCGCTTACGAGGGCTGGATCATTACAACGTGTATCAACGCGGAGCTGAGGGACGCGAAGAAAAACCTCCCGCGCGCGCTGGTCATCGGCACGCTGATCGTGGTCGCGGTCTATATTCTGTACTATATCGGCCTCAATGGCGGCATCGACAAGCTGCACCTGATGCTCAGCGGCGAGGCGGGCGCCCGCGAAGCGTTTGTCCGGGTTTTCTCAAACGTGGGCGGTACGCTGCTCGGCGTGTTCATCGTCATCTCCTGCCTGGGCACGCTCAACGGCCTGATGCTCGGCATCACGCGCGGCATGTATGCGCTTGCCGTGCGCAACCGCGGCCCGCGCCCGGATGTGTTCCGTCAGGTCGATCCCACGACCAACATGCCCACCAACTCGGCCGTTGTGGGATTGATGCTGTGCGCTCTTTGGCTGGCCTATTTCTTCGGCGCAAATCTGGTGGAAACCTCGTGGTTCGGCCCGGTGACCTTCGACTCCTCGGAGCTTCCCATCATCACGATCTACGCGATGTATATGCCCGTCTTCGTCATGTTCATGAAGCGGGAGCGGGAGATGTCGGTGTTTAAGCGCTTCGTGATGCCCATCGCCTCCATGATCGGCTCCGCCTTCATGGTCTTTGCCGCCGCGGTGGCGCACGGCGTGGGCGCGGCGTGGTATCTGCTGATCTTTGTTGTGATCATGGCGATCGGCCTGCTCTTCATGAGGGAAAAGAAGCCGACGGAATAACAAAAGCATGGGCTGGCTCTGCCGGCAGTGCATGAAAAATAAGAATCCTCCGTATGCTCGCAATCATACGGAGGATTTGTTTTTATCGAATCTTCAACATTTCTGGTCGGTCGGTTTATCGAAACCGGTTCAGGAAACTGGCGAGCGGCTGGATGGTGCTGTTGAGGTTCGCAATAGCTTCGTTGAGCGTCTCAACGTCCAGATCGGAGAATGCCTGCACCGCACCGTCGAGGTTCTCAATGGCGCTGTTCAGCTGTGCAAAGTCGATGTCGCTGATCCCGGAGAGGATTTCGTCGGCCTGCGAAACGATGCCAACGCTTTCGGCGGCAAACGTTTCCAGATTGTCAAGAATCGCATCCATGCGCTCCACATGGATGGCCTCCGCTGCGGCCTGGATCTGATCGAGCGTGTCCACGGCCTTTGGAATCAGGATTGCCGCAGCCAGAATGACAACGAGCGATACCGCCAGCAGCGCAATGGCAAGCACGCGCAGCAATACCGTTTGACTGCGCTTGATTTCGCGCTGCTCCAAAAGCAGATCCCGTATCTCCTGCAGCGCTGCCTGCTGCTCGCCGTTCTCCAACAGCGCTGTGGAAACATACAAGTCGTCCATAGGAACATCCTCCATTTCCGGGTACCAAACAGAAGCCAAAGGGGATTCAGCTATCGTGAAGCGTGCCGTGTCTGGCGCGGCGCGCAAGCGCCGCTCAAGCCTCGACCGGCTTTTCCGGGGAGGCGGGGGACGCGGAGAGCGCGGTGAGCCCCACAACCTGATCGACCGGCAGAGAGAAGCAGATGCCCTTGCCGGCCTCTTTCAACTCTGCGTGCGCACAGATTGCGGTCATG
>JAQXRK010000055.1 GCA_029218485.1 bacterium
GCGCGGCTGCTATGCGGTGTGCCGAAAGCATGAAAAGCCCGTCTTCATCATGGAGCCGGTCAAGGGCGGCCTGCTGACCGACCTGCCGGAGGAGGCGGAGGCGGTGTTCGCCGCGCTCGGCGCAAGCCCGGCGTCGTTCGCAATCCGCTATGCGGCCTCCTTCCCCGGCGTGGAGATGGTGCTCTCCGGCATGAGCACCACGGCGCAGATGGAGGAAAATCTCTCGTTTATGCAGCACTTTTCGCCGCTGACCGAGGCGGAGTTTGCCGCCGTGGAGCGCGTGCGCGCCATCCTCGAGCGGCAGGACCGGATCGCCTGCACCGGCTGCCGGTACTGCGAGGAGCGCTGCCCGCAGCGCATTCCGATCCCCGCGCTCTTTCAATGCGTGAACACCGCCCGCCGCCACAAGAACTGGGACGCCGCAGAGGCCTGCCGCCGGCGCACGCAGGGGCGCGGCAAGGCGTTGGACTGCGTCGCGTGCGGCGCGTGCGAGGCGGCCTGCCCGCAGAAGCTGCCCATCCGCGCGCTGCTCCGGGAGGTCGCGGGGGAGCTGGAGGCATGACGACGCGCATCACAATCGTGTCGGGCTTTCTCGGCGCGGGCAAGACAACCCTGATCCGCCGGCTCATCGGCGGCGTCTGCGCCGGCGAGCGCCTCGCCGTGATCGAAAACGAGTTCGGCGACGCCGCCATCGACGGCGATGTTTTCCGGAGCGGCCGGCTGCAGGTGCGCGAAATCCAGTCCGGCTGCATCTGCTGCTCGCTCGCCACGGACTTTCTGGAAGCGCTGCAGGCGCTCGCCGCGGAGTACCGGCCCGATCGCATCCTGATCGAACCGTCCGGCGTTGCGCGGCTGTCCGATATCCGCGCGGTCGTGGCGCGCGCCGTTTCGGCGGGCGGCGGCAGCTTGGCGGCCGGCGGCGTCATCACGGTGGCCGACGCCACGCGGTGCGCCATGTACCATGAGCAGTTCGGCACGTTTTACGGCGACCAGCTCCAAAGCGCAGAGACCATCCTGCTCAGCCGCACGGATACCGCTCTGCCCGGCGATGTGGAGGCGGCCGAGGCGCTCATCCGGCGCCTGAATCCGCGCGCCTTGCTGCTGACACAGCCGTGGGATCGGCTGGAGCCGGAGGCGCTGCGCCTCGCCGTCAACGGCGGCGGCAGGCCGTCCGCGCCGCCGCGCCATGCGGCCGCACGCGTGCCGCTGCAGGCGGTGCTGCGCCGCCGCGCGCGCACGGGCGCTCCGTCGCAGGCGCACCCGTTTGAGAGCTGGAGCGCGCAGGACCTGCCGCCATACACGAGGGATGCGCTGCACGCGGCGCTCCTGCAGGTGGACGCGGGGCGCTGCGGCGCGGTGCTGCGCGCAAAGGGCGTCGTGTTCGAGCCGGATGGCCGCGCGCTGTCGTTCGACTATACGCCGGGACGGATCGACATCCGCGACGGCGCACCGGCCACGGCCGCGCCGGGCCGGCTGTGCGTGATCGGCACGTCGCTCAGGCGGGAGGCGCTGGCGGCGCTGTTCCTCTGACCCCTCCGGCGACACCCCCAAAAGGCGGCGGAGGCAATACCCTCACACGCATTCCTCTGCCCCCGACAACCAGCCCAAGGATGAGGCGGTCAAAAGCGTCTGCGGCTCGCTCCATCGATCCCCCTCGCGGGGCGGTTCCGGAGCAGCCACCTCCCTCGCCTTTCCTTCCTCTGCATGCATCCCCGTGCTAAGCGCCCAAAGGGTGTTTCGGTCGAAGCACCCCGCCTTTCCCTCCTCTGCCCCCATCCTCGCGGCGGCGGTTGTCCGGGCGCAGTCCCGGTTCGTTCACAGGTTATTTTCTTGACGGCGCGCATCGCGTTCTGCTATCGTAAGAAACGCACGCCGGCCTGCCCTCGGGCGCTTCCGGGGCGGCAGACCGGCGGTATTGTGTTGCAGAAATGGAGTTTTACACATGAATCAGAAGGGTTTTGCCGAGCTGCGCCGCCGTTTTCGGCCCGAGAAGAGCGATCTGGTGCGCATCCGCGGCTGCTATGTCAATGAAAAGCGCGAGATCATCTCCGAGTTCGCCCAGACCATCGGCACGCTGTCGCTCATGGAGAGCGAGGATGTGCTTGCCATCATCCGCAAGACGCTCTCCGGCGCGATCGGCAAGCACCTGATCGACGTCGCGTTCACCAACGAGCAGGTCATGGGCAGCGATGAGCACGGGCTGCTCATGGCGGTGCGCAGGTCCGCGCTCGAGGACGATACCGCCGTGCACGCGCTGTTCACGCGCGTGAAGGACAGCGTGTCCATGGAGGGAAACTTCCTCATCCTGCTCGCCTACGACAACTATGGCGTACCGGCCTACCACCGCGACGGCGCGCGCGCCGAGGATTCCTTTGAGGAGTTCCCGTTCTTCGTCTGCAGCGTCTGCCCCGTCAAAACCGGCAAGCCGCCGCTGAGCTATTCCCCGCACGAGAGCCGGTTCTTCAATCTGGCCGCGGACAACCTCATCGGCGCGCCGGAGGTGGGCTTCCTGTTCCCCGCGTTCGATGAGCGCAGCGCGAACATCTACAACGCCGCCTTCTACACGCGCAGCACCTCCGAGAGCCAGCCGCAGCTCGTGGACACGCTGTTCCGCACAAGGCTGCCCATGCCCGCCGCCGCGCAGAAGGAGGCCTTCGATACGATCCTCGAGGACACGATCCGCGAGGACTGCAGCATCGAGGTCATGCAGGCCGTGCACGACCAGCTCACCATCCTGATCGAGGAGCACCGGCAGAGCCGGGAGCCGGAACCGCTCACCATCACGCGGCAGACGGTCGAAACCGTGCTCGCGGCCTCCGGCGTGCCGGCCGAGCGCGTGCAGGCCTTTTCGGAGCGCTTTGACAGCGCGTTCGGCGAGGACGCGGCGCTCTGCCCGGAGAACATCGTGGATGCGAGGCAGTTTGCCGTGACCGCGCCGGATGTGACCATCCGCGTCAGCCCGGAGCGCAGCGATCTGGTCGAAACGCGCACGATCGACGGCCGCAAGTATATCCTCATCCGCGCCGACGACGGCGTGGAGGTCAACGGCGTGAGCATCCGCATTCCTTAACGGCAGGCGGCTTCGGTGCTCGTCCCTGCAGACGGCCGTGTAGCGCGGGAATGCGCTGCGCGTTCGTGCGGAAACCGGGTCGCGATGGAAAGGAAACAAAAGACAATGGCGAAGAAATGCGCTGCGCTTGCGCGGAACCGGGCGGCGCACCACGCGCATGGCGCGATTGGGCGCGGGGCATCCGCCCCTGCACCCGCGCGCGCGGCCGGGTGATCGCAACAAACGCGGGGGACGCGCAGCGGCGTCCCCCGAGCCTTACAAAACACAGCGTTCCGGCCATGCGCTATTCCGTGACGGCGATGGCCTCCACCTCCACGAGAACGTTCTTCGGCAGCGTCCTGACCGCCACGCAGGCGCGCGCCGGATTGTTGCGGATGTGCCTGGCGTACACCTCGTTGAACGCAGCAAAGTTCGCCATGTCGGACAGGAAGCACGTCGTCTTCACAATGCTGTCCATCGTGGCGTTGGCCGCCTCGAGCACGGCCTCGAGGTTTCGGAGCACCTGCTCCGTCTGAGCCTCAATGGTATCGCCGGCGATCTCGCCGGTCGCCGGG
>JAQXRK010000056.1 GCA_029218485.1 bacterium
GTAATGCGGCTCAATAAAGGCGTACAGTATCTCGTTTGCCATGGGGCCTCCTTTCGGCCGGCGGAGCATCCGGTTCGGCTTCATGCAATATACCATTTTACTATACCATAACGCCGCGCGCAGTGCAAACGCCCGCAGGGCGGCGCAAACCGCGCGGGGTCTGGAAAAGCGGCGGATGTGCCGCACCGGGCGCGAAGGGGCGTTCCGCAGGCAATGGTTTTTCCGCGTGCCGCCGCGCAGATATGTCGCACCGAGTGTGACGGGGCGCTAAATTGAATCGATCTCACAGATCGAACAAACGCAGATATGTCGCACCGGGCGCGACGGGGCGCTTGCGCACGGCACGGTCAAGATGATACAATGAACGAAAACGGGCGGCGGTTGCCGCAAGGAGCGTGTGTTGTATGCGATACGGCTTTTGTACCGGGTTTGCGGCTTCGATGACCGGCCCGATCAGCTATCCGCTGATCGATGCGGTGGCCGCGGCCGGATATGACTATGTGGAGTTCCCGCTGATGCAGACGGCGGCGCTCTCCGACGCGGCGTTCGACACGCTGGCGGCCTATCTGGCCGATGCAAAGCTCGCGGCGGACTGCACCTGCAACATGTTCCCCGCTTCGCTGCGCATCACCGAGCCAAAGCTCGACCGGCAGGCCGTCGGCAGCTATCTCGAGCTGGCGTTCGGGCGGCTGGCGCGGCTGGGTACGCGCACGATCGTGCTCGGCAGCACCGGCGCGCGCAACCTGCCGGCGGGCACGGACGAGGCGACGGGCTACGAGCGGATGATGCGGCTGCTGACGGAGCTGGTGATCCCGCTGCTCGACGCATACGACATGACCGTTGCGATCGAGCCGATCAATGGAAACGACTCCAACTTTATCCGCACGCTGCCGGAGGGCATGGCGCTGGTGGAGCGCGCCGCGCATCCGCGCGTCCAACTGCTGGCGGATCTGATGCACATGCTGTACGAGCAGGAATCCCCGGAGGCGCTGGCGGCGTATGCCGCGAACCTCCGGCACATCCATGTGAGCGAGCGGGACCGTGTGCTGCCGTTCGGCGGCTATTCCGACGAGCTGGCGGCGCTGCTGGAGCGCCTGCACGCGCTCGGCTACGACGGCACGATCAGCTTTGAATGCGGGCCGTCCACGGCGGCCGAGACCGCCGCCGCGCTGCGCCTGCTCCGGCGCACGATGGAGGAATAACAGGGCGTACCGAGGTTCTTTTCGATGCGGAACGGGGCGCGGATGGACATCCATCCGCGCCCCGTTGTGATGTTCCGCGGGGCATTCCCCGCGGGGGATTCCTATGAAAGGAAACGGTTACTGCACCGGCTGAGCCGCGCCGTCAATGCGGTGGCGCTGGCCGGACACATCGAGATAGAACGCCGTGATTGCCGCGTTCTGGTAGGTGGCAACGCAGCAGCTCCCGAACAGGGCCAGCACGAGCGCGACCGCCCAGAGGGAGAGCCATGCGGTCCCGGGGACGGCAAAAACGGATTGTCCGTACCCGGACATCAGATAGGTCGTGAGCGAGAACGAAACCGCCAGCGACGGCAGCGATGCGAGCAGCGCCCAGCCGATGAACGAGAAGCCGAGGCAGAACAGCCGCCGCTTGTTGCCCTTCATCATGCGCTTGGAGACGGTGATGGCCTCATTGATCCCGATGGATGGGTCCTCGGCGAGCACGAACAGCGCCATGGAATACCGGTACGCGGCGATGATGCCGGGGATGACGAACAGCAGCGACCAGAGCATCGTGTACAGCCAGCTCAGGAGCACGACGCCGAGCGCCTTGCCGAACGAGGAAAAGCCCGTCCAGAGCGTCTGCATGGAGCGCTCCTGCCGGTCGAGCAGCAGCAGGTTGTAGCGGCACAGGCCGATGCTCACCGCGCCACCGATGAGCAGCTGCGCGACCGTGTAGAGCCCGATCAGGCTTTCCAGCGCCTGAAAGCGGGGACTTTGGAGGAGATCCAAGAGCATCGACTGCGCGGACCCGTACTCCGCACCCGCCTCGGTTTGAAGATGGAAGTTGGACTGGAATCCCGAGCCGAAGTTTGTGACGGCACCGCCGAGCAGCGCAGCAACGAGCGTGACGAGCAGCACGGCCCAGAAGCAGCCGCGCAGCCGGTCGCGGGCGATCGCCCGAAAATCTCTTGCAAACAGCATGGACAACATCCTTTCTGAAAAACAACATTTGCGCGCGCGGTTTTGCCGTGGCGCACAACGCACACATAGCTAAGAAATCATGTGCGCCATGGCGCATGCCACGCACACAACAAACCCATCCCCCGCGCGCTGCTGCCGGCGGACAAAGCTCCCGTGCGCGCGCTGCGGCGGGATTTTCCTGCACAAGGCACACGGAAAACGGCACGCGGAAAACGGTGCCGTTCAACACCAAGATCGACACGCCCGCGCCTACCGGGCGCCGGCCTCTTGGCGCGCGCTCAGCGGCAGACGGTGACCAGCTCGTCGTAGGGCAGGCGGTCCTTCTTCAGCGAGGGCGCTTCCTTGCCGTAGCCGACGGCGACGATCAGATGCACGCGGCGTTCGGGCGCGACGCCGAGCAGCGCCTTGACGCCCTCCTCGTCCGCAGAGCCGATGATGCAGGTATCCAGCCCCTTTTCGGCGGCGGCCAGGGACAGATAGGCGGCGGCGATGCCGGCGTCAGCGATGCGCAGGTCGCGCGGCTTGCCGTTGACGGCGTTCGAGACCTTTTCCGCGCTGGAGATCACGATGAAGGCGGGGCACTCCGGCGCCCAGGTGTTGTTGCCGGGGATCGCCATGCAGAGCGAGGCCACCTTCTTGGCCGTTTCCCCCTCGCAGAGATAGAAGCGCCAGGATTGGCCGTTGCCCGCGTTCGGCGAAAGGATCGCGGTTTTGATCATGTCCTCGAGCAGTTCGTGCGGCACAGCCTTGTCCGCCAGGTAGGCGCGGCAGCTCTCACGCCGCAGGGCCAGTTCATTGAGCGTCATAGTTCTGTCCTCCTCATGCATTCGGGTCGATCGTGACCCAATATTTATCGATCAGCCGGATCGGCTGGTACGATTCCTTGGAGCGGCGCAGCCCCTCCTCGCCGGAGTCGTCCTCGCGGTTGCAATAGCGGGTGTCCGGCTCCGCCTCGTTGACGGCAAAAGCGGAAACGATGGCCTGATAGGCGCCCGGAACGTCGAGCACGGCCTTTTCAACATGGACATACAGCGTGTCGCCGATCACCTCGCCGATGGCGAGCGCGACGATGGCGCCGTCCGCCGTTTCCACAAACCCGGCCCTGAGCCCGAGCGGCAGCGCGCAGTCGAGCAGCTCCAGAGAGCGGAACATCTCCTCCCGCTCGATGGGCTTGTCCATGCCCGCATGGCGCGCATATTCGGCGAGAAACGCCTGCGCGCGCGGCAGCGTTTCGGCCGTGACGGGCACATACCGGCTGCCGGGGTTTTCCCGGAGGAACCGGTTCAGGTGGCTGCGCTTGCCGTGAAACGGCTTGCCGGGGAAGGTTTGCAGGTCGCTCAGATTGTACAGATAGTCCGCCCAGTCGCGGTGCGGAGCGCAGACGGCGCGGCCGCCATACCGCGCGGTGAGCGCGGCGACGCCCTCCTCGGGCACGGCGCAGTACTGCAGGGGCACCCGGCGCCCGGCCGCGTCCGCTTCAATGGCCGTCAGCGCCGCGTCGAGCGAAGCCGCATCGCCGGCCGGCGCGCCCACGGGAAACATATAGAACCGGCCTTCGCCGGGATAATCCGCGCGCAGGATGGCCATGGGGCCGACAAAGGCGACGGCGGAGGAGAAATACGCGCGCCACTGGAATACGGCGCCGACGGTATAGTCGCACGCGCGAAACGGCTGTGCGGCAAAGCAGGCGCCAAGCCGCAGCGCGGTCTGCACGGTCACGGGTTCAAACGCAAGCATACGTTCCCTTCTTATTTTCGAGTCCGAATTTACAGGAAAAAGTATACCATGTTTTGTCGGAGCGGGCAAGCGCGTGCGGGGGGCGCGGGCGGAAACCGGCGGTTCGGCGCGCAGATATTTTTCGCTTTCAGACAGGAGAATCGATGCGGATCGCGAATATTATACGAACAAATGTTCGTATTGGAGGAGATCAAATGAACCAGCCCACGATCCTGGAGATGAAACAGGAAGCGGTGAGGGCGCTGATGGCCTATCGCCGCATGAAGAAC
>JAQXRK010000057.1 GCA_029218485.1 bacterium
GGCGTCGAGCGCATAGTGGCAGAGGAAGCCGAGCGCATAGGCCGTCAGCGCGTCGTCGCCCCGCACGAGCGGCCCGAGCACGGCGAACACCCGGCTTGCGGGCGCGTTGTGCAGCGCGTCGAGCGATCGGAGCAGCGCCCGGCTGCGCACGGCGGGCAAGAACAGCCGGTGCGGCGAGGTGGCCGCGAGCGGGAGGCTGCCGGATGCCGCGCATGGGGAGCTAGGGGAATCCGCTTCGGGTGCTTCGGTGGGCTGAACGCCGGCTGCATCGCGCGCGCGAACCGGTTCGGCTTTGTGATCGGCCGTATCGCGAGCGGAGCGCTGCGGCGCAATTTTTGCGCAAAGTCGCGCATCGGTGCTTAGGCGCGCGGAGAACGGCAGCTCGAGCGCCATCTCAAAGCGCGTGTGGTCCAGCCCCCGGTGCGCGGACTCCACGAACGGGTGCGCCGCGGCGTCGAGCGCATAGTGGCAGAGGAAGCCGAGCGCATAGGCCGTCAGCGCGTCGTCGCCCCGCACGAGCGGCCCGAGCACGGCGAACACCCGGCTTGCGGGCGCGTTGTGCAGCGCGTTTCCGGTGCGCTTTTCGTGCTTTCGCGTGATCGGCGGCGGCAGACGGTCAAAAAAATAGACGTCCGGCCCGATGAGGCCGCACAGATAGGCGGCGTGCTGGCTGTGGAGCAGGCCGGAGAGCGGCGCCGGGAGCCGGTCGCGCACGGTCAGGCCAAACTGGGTGTGGGCATATAAATAAGGCATATCAGCAGTATACCATACGCAGGGCAAAAAGTGCGCGCTTTTTGCGCGGCACGGCGGGTATTTTCGGCTGCCTGCGCAGAGGAAACGCTTTCCATCCTTATGTACAATTTGTGAATCTTTTTTTTTGAGCGTACACAACCGGCCTCCGTCGTGATAGAATACAATTACCTGACGAGTATGGATCCTCCTGCCGCACAAACCGGCGGGAATCGACTTTGGGAGATATCGCATATGAAAAAGATCAAGCCGCGGCGCAGACGGCTGCGCATCAACAGCCCGGTTTCCTTCGGCGTGCTCTGCGCGCTGATCCTGCTTTTGATCGGCGGCGCAACCTTTGGTCTGGCAGCGGGGGTGATCTCGCCCGCCGTACAGGCCATCCGCGAGGCCAATGCCACGCCGACGCCGGAGCCGACGCCCACGCCGGTCGTCGTGACCCCGCCGCCCAGCACGCCGACGCCGGAGCCGGCCGATCCCGGCGCCACGAACGACCCGAACGCAACCGTGGATCCGAACGCGACCGTGGACCCGAACGCCACGCCCGATCCCAACGCGCCGGTCGATCAGGAGCCGACGCCCACCGGCAGGCTGGCCGGCCATGTGATCGCGATCGACGCGGCCAAGAGCAAGGGCGCCAAGTACAAGGGCGTGTCCACGGGCACGGCGGAGTACAAGATCAACTTCGCGTTCGCTGACGCCGTGCGCGAGCTGCTCGAGGCGGAGGGCGCGACGGTCGTCATGACCCGCACGAGCAACAGCGAGGTCGTCGAACCGGCGGATCGCATACGCATCGTCAACAAGAGCGAGGCGGAGCTTGCGCTCTCCATCATGTGCAACTACATCGACGCCGGCAGTACGCGCGGCGCACAGATGATCGTGCCGAAGAAGAACGGCAACCTCAGCGCCTGCGACGCGCTTGCGGAGGCCGTGCTCAAGGCGTACACCAAGGCGACCGACATGCCCACGCGCGAGGTCGGCGACAGCGCCATCCGCCACCTGACCACCTGGCCGGTGCTCAACGGCATCGACAAACCCGTGGCGGCGCTCGTGCTCGGCCACATCAGCAACAAGACGGACGACAAGAACCTGAACGACGCGGATTTCATCCAGCGCGGCGCGCAGGGCATCGTGAACGGCATCATCGCTTATCTGGAAGGGAAATAAGCGGCAGCCGCCTTTCAAACATCAGCCGGACTCGGCACAAAACCATCTGCATGAAATGAAACGGGGAGCGGATCTGCTTCCCGTTTTGCTATGGAGGACAAAGGGGGGATTACTGTACGCCCAATAACCGATCAATGCGTATCGATAATGAAAAATTTATCGGTTTTTAACAGGATTCGGTTCGGGCGCGCTTGAACGGCACTGGATTTTACGGTATACTTTTTATGTTACTTTGCCGTATTTTCGGTACGGCCTTTTCTTCTGGTATGGATTGATTGGGAAAGCAGGTGAAGAGAATTGAAAAAGACGTTTCGAGGCGGCGTGCATCCCCTCAAGAACATTCATGAGGGAAAACCGCTGACAAGCGCATGCGCGGTGCGCCCCGTCGCGCCGTCCATCGTGGTCATTCCGATGGGAATGCACCTCGGCGCGCCGAGCAAGCCGTGCGTGCAGAAGGGCGATCTGGTCAAGATCGGCCAGCGCATCGGAGAGCCGGTCGGGGGTCTGGGACTGCCCGTACACGCGAGCGTTTCGGGCGAGGTCATCGCGGTGGAGGAGCGCCAGCAGCTGCGCGCCGCACCGGAGATGTGCGTTGTGATTCAGAACGATATGCTCGACGAATGGGTGGAGCTGAGCCCGGTGGGCGATGTGGAGACGGTCGAGGCGGAGAAGATCATCCCCGCCGTGCTCAACGCCGGTATCTGCGGCATGGGCGGCGCATCGTTCCCCACGCACGTCAAGATGAACGTGCCCGAGGATAAGCACGCCGATATCGTGATCCTCAACGGCGCCGAGTGCGAGCCGTATCTGACGGCCGACCACCGCAACATGCTCGAGAACAGCAGCCGCATTGTGGACGGTCTCCGGCTCATCATGCGCGCAACGGGCGTGAACCGCGGCGTGATTGCGATTGAGGACAACAAGCCCGACGCCGTGGCCGCCATGCAGAAGGCGGCGGAGGGGCGCAGCGGCGTCGAGGTCGTCGCGCTCAAAACGAAGTACCCGCAGGGCGGTGAAAAGCAGCTCATCGAGGTGGTCACCGGCCGGCAGGTGCCGCGCGGAAAGCTGCCGGCGGACGCGGGCGCGCTCGTGTTCAACGTCAGCACCGCCGCAGCCGTTGCCGACGCCGTGACGCTCGGCAAGCCGCTCGTGGAGCGCATCACAACCGTGACCGGCTGCGTGAACAAGCCCTCGAACCTCAGGCTGCGCGTCGGCACGCAGTATGCCGAGGCGATCGCCGCGTGCGGCGGCCTGACCGAGGAGGCGGCCAAGATCTTCGCGGGCGGCCCGATGACGGGTCTGTGCGCGCCGAACGACACCATCTCCATCACGAAGGCCACCAACGGCATCGTGGTGTTCAGCGGGGAACAGGCAAAAGCGCTGGAGGAGGGCCCGTGCATCCGCTGCGGCCGCTGCATCGAGGCCTGCCCGATTCACCTGCTGCCCTATCAGCTCAAGTACGACTGCGAGGCAGCCGCGCTGAACCGCGCCAAAGAGCACGGCCTGATGGATTGCGTGGCCTGCGGCGCATGCGCCTATGTCTGCCCGGCGCGCCGGCACCTGACCGCCTCGTTCAAAGCGGCCAAGGATGAGCTCGCGGCCAAGGCAAGGAGGAGGTAAACGCTTATGCAGTGGAAAGTATCGGCCGCGCCCCACGTCCATGCAAAGGACAGCACGGCAACCCTGATGCTCGATGTCATCGCGGCGCTCATGCCCTGCGTGGTCGCCGGCATCTGGCTCTTTGGCTGGCGGGCGGCGCTCGTCATCGCCATCAGCGTCGCGGCGTGCGTGCTCACCGAGCTCGTGTGCCAGAAGATCGCAAAGAAGCCCATCCGCATCAACGACCTCTCGGCCGTTGTGACCGGCATCATCCTGGCGCTCAACCTGCCGCCCACCGCGCCGTGGTGGATGATTCTGATCGGCGCCGTCATCGCCATCGGCCTCGTTAAGCAGCTCTTCGGCGGCATCGGCGACAACTTTTTGAACCCCGCGCTCACCGCGCGCGCCGTGCTGCTGGCCTCCTGGCCCGCGCGCATGACCGCGACGAACACGGCCAGCGCCTATCCGCTGCCGTTCGATACGGTGACGAGCGCAACCGTGCTCACGCCGGAGACGACGCTGAACACCACCATGGTGGATATGCTCGTCGGCCGCATCCCGGGCACGATCGGCGAGGTGTGCAAGGTCGCGATCCTGTTGGGCCTCGTGTACCTGCTCATCCGCCGCACGATCACCTGGCACATCCCGGTGGTCATGACCGGCACGTTCATGCTCGCGGTGTGGGCGTTCGGGCTCGACCCGATCCAGTCGGTACTCTCGGGCGGCATCCTGTTCGGCGCCGTGTTCATGGCGACCGACTATGTCACCTCCCCGATGACGAAGTGGGGTCAGGTGATCTACGCTGCCGGTGCGGGCCTCATCGTGGCGCTCATCCGCGCGTTCGGCAGCTATCCTGAGGGCGTGACGTACGCGATTCTGTTCATGAACGTGGTAACGCCTTTGATCGACCGCGCGGTACGGCCGCGCATCTATGGGGAGGTGAAGTCCCATGCGTGAGATTCTGAAGCTCGGCGGCAAGCTGCTGCTGCTGACAGCCGTTGCTGGTCTGGCGCTGGGCCTGACCAACGCCATCACCAAGGGCCCGATCGAGGAGCAGGCCGTTGCCGCGGCCAACGCCGCACGGCAGACGGTTCTCGGCGGCGCGGAGACCTTTGAGCAGGTGCTCGAGAACGAGAACGGCATGGATGAGATCCATCGCGGTCTGGACGCCTCCGGCAACGTGGTCGGCTATACCGGCAAGATCACCACGCGCGGCTACGGCGGTCCGATCGAGGTCACGGTCGGCGTGTCCGTTGACGGCGTGATCACCGGCGTGAATGTCGGCGGCTCGGCGTTTTCCGAGACGGCGGGTCTTGGCGCGAGGGTCAAGGAACCGTGGTTCGGCGAGCAGTTTGCCGGCCTGTCCGCACCGGTGGCGCTTGCAAAGAACGGCGGCGAGATCGACGCGGTCAGCTCCGCGACGATCAGCTCCACGGCCGTCACCACGGCGGTCAACGATGCCTGTGCGGCCATTATGGACTGCATGGAGGGGAGGTAACCCGCATGGAAAAGAAACAGCAAAAACTCTCGAGCGTGTTCCTCGGCGGCGTGATCACCGAGAACCCGACGTTCCGGCTCGTGCTCGGCACCTGCCCGACGATGGCCGTCACCACGAGCGCGCTCAACGGTCTCGGCATGGGCGCGGCGGCGACCTTCGTGCTCATCGGCTCGAACGTCGTGATCTCGCTCCTTCGCAACTTCATTCCCGATAAGATCCGCATTCCGTCGTTCATCGTGGTCATCTGCACGTTCGTGACGATGGTGCAGATGTTCATGCAGGCGTTCGTGCCCGATCTGTATGCGTCGCTCGGCATGTTCATACCGCTCATCGTGGTCAACTGCATCATCCTGGCGCGCGCGGAGGCGTTCGCCTCGAAGAACCCGGTGCTGCCCTCCGCGGTGGACGGCCTTGGCATGGGCCTCGGCTTCACGCTGGCCATCACGCTCATGGGCGCCATCCGTGAGATCATCGGCAGCGGCACGGTGTTCGGCCTGTCCGTGTTCGGCGCGTCGTTCGAGCCGATGCTGCTCATGGTGCTGCCGGCGGGCGGCTTCCTCGTGTTCGGCCTGATGCTCGCGGCCATCAACATCATTACCGGCAAGTTCACGGCCAAAAAGGCCGCGGCTGCTGACGAAGCGGAGGAAGAGGTATGAACGAGCTCGTCAAGATTCTTCTGTTCATGGTGAGCTGCGTGCTCACGCACAACTTCATCTTCTCCCGGTTTCTGGGCTGCTGCCCGTTCCTCGGCGTTTCGAGCAAGGTGGAGACGGCGTTCGGCATGGGCATGGCGGTCACGTTCGTCATGGCGCTGGCCAGCCTGTTCACCTATATGGTGTACCACTGGATGCTCGTGCCGCTCGGGCTGGAGTACCTGAGCACGATTGCGTTCATCCTCGTGATCGCAAGCCTCGTGCAGGTCGTTGAGATGTTCCTGAAGAAATCCGCCCCGAGCCTGTACAGCGCGCTGGGCATCTACCTGCCGCTGATCACGACCAACTGCGCGGTGCTCGGCGTCTGCATCCTGAACATCGGCGGTTCGACCACGCTGGCCAACGGCATGGTCATCGAATACAACCTGCTCTACTCGGTGCTCAACGGCGTGTTCGGCGCGCTGGGCTTCCTGCTGGCCATCGTGCTGATGGCGGGCGTGCGCGAGCGGCTGGAGTCCGCGCATATCGCAACGCCGCTCAAGGGCTTCTCGATCTCGCTGATCATCGCGGGTCTGATGAGCATTGCGTTCATGGGCTTCAACGGGCTGGTTTAAGGAGGTGCGCACGGAATGAACTGGATTGCAATTCTTGCGGCGCTGGGCGTGCTGGGCGCGCTCGGCCTGCTGTTCGGACTGGTGCTCGGCGTCGTCGGCAAGAAGTTTGCCGTGGAGACGGATGAGCGCGTGGCGCGCGTGCGCGACTGCTTGGGCGGCGCCAACTGCGGCGCCTGCGGCTATGCCGGCTGCGACGCGTTCGCCGAAGCCGTTGTGAAGGGCGAGGCCAAGCCCAACGGCTGCACGCCGGGCGGTACGAAGGCGGCCAAGGCCATCGGCGCGATCATGGGCATGGACGTGTCGGCCATGGTGCCGAAGGTGGCGCGCGTGCGCTGCAACGGCACCTGCGAGAACGTCGCTCCCCGCTATGAGTACACGGGCGTGCGGAGCTGCCGCGCCGCGGCCGCGATCTCGGGCGGCCCGAAGGAATGCCATTATGGCTGTCTGGGCTATGGCGACTGCCTCTCCCGCTGCGCGTTTGGCGCGATCTCGCTGGAAAACGGCATTGCGCACGTCGATCCGGACAAGTGCACCGGCTGCGGCATGTGCGAGGATACCTGCCCGCGCAGCATCATCCACCTGCTGCCGCGCGACAAGACCATCGTGGTCACCTGCCGCAACAAGGCGATCGGCAAGATCGC
>JAQXRK010000058.1 GCA_029218485.1 bacterium
CGCTTTTGCACCCCAGTTTTCAATCAGTCTGTTTCTGTTCCTTTCGTTTCAAAGAGCGCATAGGTCAGCAGAACGCATTGGTCATCCAACAATTGTTGCCGAACGATACGCGCATCGCTACCCGCAGCACCTTTTCTACAAGTGAGTTCCCGAAGCTGGACCGTCAGTTTTTCCGCTTCCAAAACAGCAATGGCGCGGGAAAGCGGATACCCCAAGACCGTGGTCAAACCGACATGATCTCCTTTTCTTTCTCGACGATGATTCCATCGATCATTTTGATCAGATCATCGGTCATCTTCTGGATCTTTTCTTCCAGGCGTTTTTGATCATCCTCTGTCAACAGGTTGTCCTTCTTTTGCGCTTTGATATGCTCGTTTGCATCGCGGCGGATAGCGCGGATCGCAACCTTGCTCTCCTCCCCCTTCTTCTTGACGACCTTCACGAGATCCTTGCGGCGCTCCTCTGTCAGTTCCGGGAAAACCAAACGAATGACCTTGCCGTCGTTTGCCGGATTGATACCCAGATCGGACTTCTGGATCGCTTTTTCGATAGCGGGAATCGCCTTGTTATCCCATGCGGCGATGACAAGCAGACGCGGCTCCGGCACGCTGATATTGCCGAGCTGATTGATCGGCGTTGGCGAACCATAGTAGTCTACCATGATGCGTTCCAGAACCTGCGGATTCGCACGGCCGGCACGCAGACTGGAAAGCTCCTGTTGGAGTACGGCGATCGTTTTATTCATTCGCTCCTTTGTGTTGTCCAATACTTCAGTAGGCATTCTTCGGTCCCTCCTATACTATCAGTTCCCTTATTTTACAATAAATGCGGCTCAGTATTCAACCCCTTAGCCATTATCAATTATCGTTCCGGTCGATTCTCCGTCAAAAACCGACAGGATTTTGGAGAGAGCAAACACATGGATCGGTATGTTCTGCTCCTTGCACATCGTAATCGCTGTGATATCCGTTGCCTGCAGGTTTTCAGAGATCACCTGATGATAGGTCAAATGGTCATACTTGGTAGCCAATGGATCCTTCTTTGGGTCGGCAGAATAGACAGCATCGATATTCTTCGCAAGCAGCAGGACATCCGCATGGATTTCCGCTGCGCGCAGGGATGCGCCCGTGTCGGTAGAGAAAAACGGAGAGCCCGTTCCGCACGCAAAGATGACCACTTTCCCCTCTGCGAGCAGACGATGCGCATCGCGAGCGGTATATTCCTGACAGATGCGATGCATGCTGATGGCGGAAAGAACCGCGCAGGGCGTCTTTCGCTGCTCCAACGCATCCTGAAGCGCCAGAGCGTTGATGGCAGTGGCCAGCATGCCCATATGATCCGCACGGTTCCGTTCCATGCCCCCGGCGCTGCGGCCGCGCATAATATTGCCGCCGCCGACAACGATGCCGATCTCGATACCGCGTTTTTGCAGCTGCGAGATCACGCCCGCCGTTTGATCGATGGTTTCCTGACAAAGCGGAGAGGAAGCGGAAGAAAGCGCTTCACCGCTGATTTTTAGAAGAACGCGTTTGTACATGCAATTTCCTTTCTCAAAAAAAGGAACACGTTTTCGTGTTCCTTTTTTCAACAGCTCGTTACGCTTTGGTCTGGCTCATGACTTCATCAACGAAGTTGTCTTCCCGCTTTTGGAGACCCTCGCCCATCTCAAAACGAGTAAAGCTCAACACGTTGAATTTGCCGTTGATCATCTGCTTGACGGAGATATCCGGATCCTTCACAAAGGGCTGCTCGATCAGGCAAACCTCTTTGTAGTATTTCTCGATACGTCCGTTGACCATCTTTTCAATGATCGCTTCCGGCTTCGGCTTCGGCTCATTGAGCGCCTGCGCACGGAGAATTTCCTTTTCCTTCTCCACGTCCGCCTGATTCACATCGGCTTTGCTGATGCAGGTCGGTTTCGCTGCAGCAATCTGCATGGAGACGTCATGGAGAACATTCGCGTCCGCCTCGCCCTCCACATCGACCAGAACGCCGATCTTGCCGCCCAGATGGACATAGGTATCGACGATACCCTCTGCACGGGCAAAGCGGCGGATGCTGATTTTTTCGCCGATCTTTGCAACGGCCGCGTTGAGCAGCGCATTGATCGTCAGCGATTCATCGTCCACGGAGGTCTGCTCAAGCAGCTCTTCCACGGTCGCGGGGTTCTTCACGGCAACCTGACGCGCGATGGTAGCGACAAACGCCTTGAAATCGTCCGTCTTTGCAACGAAGTCGGTCTCGCAGTTGACCTCAACGATGACGCCAACCGTACCGTCTTCACTTACATAGCTTCCAACGAGGCCCTCAGCGGCGATGCGGCTCGCCTTCTTAGCCGCGGCAGCAAGGCCCTTTTCGCGAAGAAAATCGACAGCCTTTTCGGGGTCGCCATCACATGCGGTCAGGGCTTTTTTGCAGTCCATCATGCCGGCGCCGGTGCGCTCGCGCAAAGCCATAACATCTTTCGCAGTAAACATTCTTCGTTTCCTCCTATGGCTTATTCAGCTGCTTCCGCAACTTCTTCGTCGTTCATCTGCTCGCCCTGACGGCCTTCGAGGACGGCGTCCGCCATCTTCGCGGTGATCAGTTTGACTGCACGGATAGCGTCGTCATTGCCCGGAATCGGATAATCGACCTCGTCGGGATCGCAGTTGGTATCGATGATGGCAACGATCGGAATGCGAAGCGTGCGAGCTTCCGAGACAGCGATGTGCTCCTTGCGCGGGTCGACCACGAACAGCGCGCCGGGGAGCTTCTTCATCTCTTTGATACCGCCGAGATTCTTTTCCAGCTTCTCCTGCTCGAGCTTCAGCTGCATGACCTCTTTCTTCGGAAGCAGATCAAACTGGCCGGTCGCCTCCATCTGCTCGATCTTACGCAGACGCGCAATGCGGCCCTGGATGGTTTTGAAATTCGTCAGCATGCCGCCCAGCCAGCGCTGATTGACATAGAACATATCGCAGCGCTTCGCTTCCTGCTCAATGGACTCCTGCGCCTGCTTCTTTGTACCAACAAACAGAACGGTCTTGTCGTCCATGGCCAGATCGCGAATGAAGTTATACGCTTCTTCGATTTTCTTGACGGTTTTTTGGAGATCGATGATGTAGATGCCGTTGCGCTCCGTGAAGATGTACTCCTTCATCTTCGGGTTCCAACGACGGGTCTGGTGACCGAAATGGACACCTGCTTCCAACAGTTGCTTCATGGAAATCACGGGCATAATTGAGAACCTCCTCGTTATTTTTTCCACCTCCGGTTTCCGCTTTGCGGGGAACCGACTATTTTCGGCACGAGCCCGCAAATCCGCCAGAGTGCGTGATACCTTGTGCATTATAGCATAGCAAAACGGGCAAAGCAAGCAAATTTTTGCCTGCTTTGCCCGAAAAAACAGCCCTAACGCGGGCGGATTCACTCCTCGTCGTTTTCCGCGATTTGCTCCTCAAAGAGCTCCTGAAACTCATCAAAGACTTCATCCAAGAGAATGGGATTTTCAATGGGCCGATAGATCTGCCCGTCCTTTTCGCGCACGATCTCCAGAAGGACAACCTCGTCCTCCCCCACTCTCTCAACGGGTTCAAGCGGGAGCATGGCGGCGTAGCGCTTTCCCTCATAGTCGAAAGTCATCAGCAAATCAAACGGAACCGGTCGTTCCTGCTCATCGAGCAGCGTGATGACGGTATCCTGCATTTCTTCCATACCTGTTCACTCCTTTTTTCGGGCAGCGGCACCGCTATCCAAATACCCCTGCAAAATGATTACAGCCGCAAGTTTATCGACGACCTGCTTGCGCCGTTTTCGGCTCAGATCGGCATCGATGAGGACGCGCTGCGCCGACATGGTAGTCAGCCGTTCGTCATAAAAGTCATGATCGCCGTCCCATTCAGCGAGCACTGCATCCGCAAAAGCCTGAACCTTTTGCGCCTGCATACCATAACTGCCGTCCATATTGCGCGGCATACCGAAAAGCAGGCGCACCGGTTTATATCGTTCCGCAATCGCCAGAATGTGCCGGATATCTGCCTGCAGGTCATCGTCGCGGCGCGTATAGTTTTCCAATCCCTGCGCCGTCCATCCGAGCGGATCGCTTACGGCGATCCCAATGCGGCGGTCGCCTACATCCAAAGCCAAAACACGTTCCGTCATGTCAAATCCCGATGAGCCACATAGAAGCGAACCAGCTCCTCGATCAGCTCGTCACGCTCCATCCGCGATATGAGATAGCGGGAATTATTGTAGCTGGTAATATAGGTTGGGTCACCGGAAATCAGGTAGCCAACGATCTGATTCACAGGATCGTACCCCTTTTCCCGCATGGAATCGTATACGGTCAACAGTACATGCTGCGCTGTACGGCTGTCGCGGGGAACGGCAAATTCCATTGTCTGTTGACGATCGGTGGGCATGGCACTCACCTCCTTAGCATTATTATACAGAAGTTTCAACATGATTTCAATCCTTATGCGAGCGCACATAAAAAGCTGCAGCAACATACGATAGCACTACAATTGAGAAGGAGGTTCTGTATGAAAAAGGCTGTGGCATTGGTTCTGGTGCTCGCGTGCGTGTTGTGCAGCGCAGGTTGTACAGACGCGCAGAAACTGCAGAAGGTGGAGCTGCATGAGGTCACGCGGTCTGTTTTCTATGCGCCGCAATATGTGGCGATTTCCCAAGGTTTCTTTGAAGAAGAGGGACTGGAAATCCATGTGACAACCTCGGGCGGGTCGGATAAGGCGATGAGTGCGCTGCTCTCCGGGCAGGCCGACATCTGTCTTGCCGGGCCGGAAACCGGTGTGTATGTCATCAACGAGGGCAAGGAGGATCATCCGATCATCGTAGGACAGCTGACCAAGCGCGATGGCTCTTATCTGGTCGGCCGGCAGCCCGAGCCGGATTTCGATTGGAGATCACTGGAGGGAAAGACGATCATTGGCGGGCGGACCGGTGGTATGCCGCTGATGACACTGCAGTACGTTCTGAAATCGCATGGACTGATACCGGGCGTGAATGTTGAGGTTATCGATTCGATTCAGTTTAATCTGATGGGCGGAGCTTTTGATGGCGGAACAGGAGACTATGTGACGCTGTTTGAGCCGACCGCAACCGAGTTTGAACTGGCCGGCAAGGGACACATTGTTGCCAATGTGGGGCTGGCTTCCGGAGAAGTGCCTTATACGGTTTATCTCGTCAGCCAAACAACGCTCAAGGAGGAACCCGATTTCGTGAAACGATTCCTGCGGGCGGTTTACCGGGCGCAGGTCTGGATTCAGACGGCCAGCGATGAAGAGATTGCAATCGCTATGGAGCCATTCTTTCCCGATGCTTCGCTGGAGAGCTTGAAGATTGTGGCGAACAGTTATCGCGCAACGGATTCATGGAAACAGGATCCGGTGATGCAGGAGGAAGACTACAATCGGCTGCTCGATATAATTGAGGAAGCCGGTGAACTCTCCGCGCGGCCGGATTTTCAAGCACTGGTGGACAACAGAATTGCCGAACAGGTTGTCGCGGAAGCCGGTTGAGGTATGAGAATGCAGCAAAAACCGGTTGAGGGATGAGACCTCAAAGGTGCACTCTCGACTGGCTGTATGGAAAAGCGCCGTCCGTTTTGCTAAGGCAAGCGGACGGCATGAAGTCTGGAAGACAGCGACCGGTGATGGATTCTGATATCGGACTGGGATCAGCTTTGTGCACGCATATTACGTACCAAGGCATAGATCGTCCCAATACCTC
>JAQXRK010000059.1 GCA_029218485.1 bacterium
AACAAGGGCGGACGGCAATTCGGGATTCTTTATGTGCAAACGTGTTGCGGAATTGTGTAATGGTAGCACCTACGACTCTGACTCGTATTGTCTAGGTTCGAATCCTAGTTCCGCAGCCAAAACAGTACAGATGCCACCGGCGAAGAGCCGGTGGCATTTGCTGTTTCCGGGCTTTTCCGGTCTGGAATCTCCCGGAGATATCCATGGTTGCCGTCGCCTTTGGGCGGGAGTCGGGCGGTGCATCGCTGAAGGATCCGGCCGTTCCCTCCCGGAAACCACGGCCGATCCCCTCCGCATGACCTTGGAGCCGGATGAATATGCGTCCATCGCGGAGGACATCTGCGGTTTTATGCAGGGAAAGAAACCGCATGGCGCTACGATACTATGCTTGACAACGGAGGGGTTCGGCCGATCAGGTTTTTCAGCATGGCGGGCATTCCATAGCCGTAAAGCGGAAAGCTGAACAGCAGAAGATCGCTGGCAAGAATCTGCTCCAGAATCACGCGCATATCATCCTTGTGGTGGCACACACCGCCGTTTCGCATGCAGGCAAGGCAGCCGGAACAAAACTCGATCTGCTGATCGATGACATGGATGTGCCATAGGTACCGGGCAGGAAGGAGAGCACCTTCTGCAGCCCCTCCGAGAACTGCAAGATCGGCATATACGCTCCGCAGATAAACCCGTACCCGGCGCTGACGATCGATATAGTGTGCGATGAACCGAACCCGGCACTTGCGGCGGTTGCAGATGGAATCCGGGGAACCGGAAACATCCAGATCCTCCGGAAGCACGAACTTCACGCCGCACACGGTGACGTCCTTGCAGGTGGCCCTTGTATGCGCCGGTATGGTCAGCGTCTTGAGGCCGCGCCGGTGCTCAACGCCATGTTGATCGACCTCCGAGAGAATGATCGCGAGAGCGACCCGCTTGTGCGGGCAAACGTCTTTCAGCGTCACATTCAGCACCACGATCCTGCCGAGCAAATCCAAGCCGATCTCACCGGCATCGAATTCCACCGTGTCCTCACAGCCGTCAACCGGGAATTCTATTGGCTCCGGGCAGTGTTCGGAGCAATCGACCACGCAGCACTCGACCTCGATCTCCGGCGAGGGGAACTCCACGGTATTGCCCTCCCTGTCGCTGTATGTGATGGCGTCGTTGACCTCGATCGTCCCGGTGCAGGGGCCGACATGCTGCACCGTGAATTCGAGGGTTGCCCCCTCGCTCTTTTTGACGCCGAGCGCATCGATCTTCCATTGTACCGAGGTTGCGTCCACCTGATTCGCGGCGCCCTTGGTCGGCTCGTCAACGGAGATGATCTTGAAGCAGGCGTCCACCCGGTCGTGGATGACGATCTGCGTTGCGCCCGGTTTCGTGATATTTGCCGCGAGATCGGAGAAGAGATTCTCCAGCTCCTCATCGTCCGGTGTGATCGCCACATAGGCAGAATCGGGATCGGACGACCAGTCGTTGAGGGCCTGTTCATCAATGCCGCCGTTGCCGGACAGCCCGATGCAGTAGATCACGACGCCCTGTGCCTTTGCGGCCGCGGCGATGGGGCTTGCATTCCCACCAGCGGTCGTTCTTCCATCCGTAAACAGGACCATCACCTTGGCGTTGGCGGAAGCGGGATCAAACAATTCCAAGGCCTTCGTGAAGGCGTCCGCATGGTTGGTTGAGCCGCCGGAAGTAAGCGCATGTACCGCCTGCTTCAGCGTGGAAACGGTCGCCGTGAGCGGCGTGTCCTTCGTGGCCGTGTCCGCAAAGCTCACGATTCCAATGCGGCTGCCGTGGCCGAGCTGGCCGTCCTACGCGCCGTCGGTCGCCTCATCCAGAATATCGATGAAGGTTTCCGCTCCCTTTTTTAGGTTGGCAAGCGGGCTTCCCGCCATGCTTCTGGAACGATCCAGAAGCAGCACGATGTCGGTCGGATTGGTCACGATATTCGGCTCTGCCGTAAGGGACAGCTTTATTTTGAAGGAACCGCCGCAGTCGATGCGCGATGCGCTCCGCTCCTTATTTGCGTTGGATATACCCATTTCATTCCTTTCTTTCCGGGCCTTCCATATACGGGAGGCCCCTCTACCATAATATGTTCTTGCAACCGTTTATGGCATCGGGCGCGGCCCTTGCCGCTTGGGGGATGCGCGAGAGACAGGGGTACCGTGCGCAAAAAGCGCTTCGCTGCATCCCCCGCGCAGTTCATTTCAGGCCCGTACGCCCTTTCCCGGCAGCGGCTCCCGCTGGCCGCTGTGTACCCCCATCCACACCGGCAATGCCGCCTGCAGGACAGGGCCGCTGCTCCGGAAAACGAATGTTTTTGCCCAATGCCGCTGCAAGCGGACATGCGAATCCACCAAAAATTTGGGACTTCCCATTCCCATGCCGATCCTGTATACTGTATTTTGTAAGAATAGAAGGTAAAGAGGAAAAAAGAGGTTTCAATGGATATTTTCGATGTACTTTCCCTCGCGGGAGGTCTTGCCCTGTTCCTGCTCGGCATGAATCTGATGGGCGGCGCGCTCGAAAAGAAGGCGGGCGGCCGGCTCAAAACCATTCTTGAAAGTCTGACAAACAGCCCCATCAAGGGATTGCTGCTCGGTTTGCTGGTCACCGCAGTCATCCAATCCTCCTCGGCGACAACGGTCATGGTCGTCGGCTTTGTGAGCGCGGGCGTGATGACGCTGCACCAGTCGATCTACATCATCATGGGCGCGAATATCGGTACGACCGTCACGGCGTGGATTCTCAGCCTTGCGGGCATCGAGGGGACGAGCCTGCTCGTCCAGCTGTGTAAGCCCTCCTCCTTCACACCGGTTCTGGCCCTGATCGGCATCATTCTCTATCTGTTCTGCAAGAGCACATCCAAAAAGACCACCGGCATGATCTTCCTCGGCTTCGCGGTGCTGATGACGGGGATGAGCGGCATGTCCGGCGCGGTCAGCGGGCTCAAGGATGTGCCGGAGTTTCAGAATATCCTTCTGCTGTTCTCCAACCCGGTTCTGGGCGTGCTCGCGGGCGCGTTGCTGACGGCGATCATCCAGTCCTCCTCCGCCTCGGTCGGTATTCTGCAGGCGCTCTGCTCCACCGGCGCGGTCACATACGGCATCTCGATTCCCATCATCATGGGCCAGAACATCGGCACCTGCGTCACGGCGCTGCTGGCCTCCACGGGCGCAACGCGCGATGCGCGGCGCACGGCCATGGTGCATCTGTATTTCAACATCATCGGCTCCATCGTGCTGCTCATCCTGTTCTATGGTGCAAACGCCATCTTCCATTTCGCGTTTACCGCTCTGCCGACCACCGGGCTGGGCATTGCCGTCATCCACACGGCCTTCAACCTGCTCTGCACCCTGATCCTGCTGCCGTTTGGACGCGGGCTGGAAAAGCTGGCCTGCCTGACCGTGCGCGACGCCGCAGAGGAAGAGGAGATTCAGATGCTCAATGAGCGCCTGCTGACCGTTCCGGCCGTTGCCGTGGAGCGCTGCCGCATCGCGGTCGATGCGATGGCGGATCACGCCATCGATGCGCTGGACACATCCATCAGCGCCCTGAAGAGCTATGACGCCGCCAGCGCGGAACGAGTCCGCGAAAAGGAAACGCTCGTCGACCGGTTTGAAGACCGCATCGGCGCGTTTCTCGTGCAGCTCTGCAAGGAAAACCTCTCCGATGACGACAGCCTGGCCTGCAACAAGTATCTCCGCCTGATCGGCGAGTTTGAACGCATCTCGGATCATGCCG
This sequence comes from bacterium, assembly GCA_029218485.1. Lineage (GTDB taxonomy): Bacteria > Bacillota > Clostridia > Christensenellales > CAG-138 > Aphodomorpha. Next base: position 3,748 of record JAQXRK010000059.1, read on the forward strand.
TGAATCTGATCGAATCCGCCGAGGAAATCCGGGAAAAGCGGATCGTCTTCTCCGGTGCCGCGCAGCAGGAGCTGCAGACGCTCACCGCTGCCATATCGGAAATCCTCTCCATCACGCTGCAGGCGCTCCACAAGGAGGACGGCGCGCTCGCCATGCGCATCGAACCGCTCGAGCAGGTCATCGATTCGCTGCGCGACACGATCAAGCGCAATCACACCCTCCGTCTGCAAAACAGCGAGTGCACGATCACGCACGGCTTCGTGCTCTCGGATATCCTGACCAATCTCGAGCGCGTGTCCGACCACTGCTCCAACATCGCCGTATGCATTCAGGAGATGTCGATGCACCGCGCGCTCGGAGAGCACGGCTATATCGATCAGGTTCAGAAGAACCGTCCCGAATACCAGCGCTGGTTCGAGGAATACCAGCGGATGTATTCGCTGGATTGACCGAGCGCGCACGCGGCCGTTTTCGGATCCATGATTCTTGCCGCCGTATTGCCTGCGGCGGTCTGTTTTTCGGAGGTGACGCCCATGTATTTGGCGGATCTGCACATACACTCGCATTTTTCGCGCGCCACCAGCCAAACGTGCGATGCGCCGAACCTGGATCTCTGGGCGCGCAACAAGGGGCTTGCTCTGATCGGCACCGGCGACTTTACCCATCCGGCGTGGCGGCAGTCGCTGCGGGATGCGCTTGTACCGGCGGAGGACGGCCTCTATGTTCTCAGGGACGATCTGCGCCTGCAGGCGGACGCCTGCGGCGCGGCGGAACCGGCTCGCTTTGTGATCAGCGGCGAAATCAGCTCCATCTATAAGCGGAACGGCAAGACGCGCAAGGTGCACAACGTCATCCTTCTGCCAAGCCTCGATGCCGCGGACGCGCTGTCGCGCAGGCTGGAGCTGATCGGAAACATCCATTCGGACGGGCGCCCCATCCTCGGTCTGGACAGCCGCGATCTGCTGGAGATCACGCTTGAGGCCTGCCCGGGAGCCATCTTTATCCCGGCACACATCTGGACGCCGCACTTCTCCCTCTTCGGCGCATTCTCCGGATTCGATACCATTGAGGAATGCTTTGCGGATCTGACCGGCGAGATCCATGCGCTCGAGACCGGCCTTTCCTCCGATCCGCCGATGAACTGGCGCATCAGCGCGCTCGACCGCTTTACCCTCGTCTCCAATTCCGATGCGCACTCGCCGTCAAAGCTCGGCCGTGAGGCTAACCGCATCGACGCGCCGCTCGGCTATGCCCCGCTCAAGCGCGCCATCGAAACCGGCGAGGGCTTTTGCGGTACGCTGGAATTTTTCCCCGAGGAGGGGAAATACCATCTGGACGGCCACCGCAGCTGTGGCGTGCGGCTCGACCCGGAGGAAGCGGAGCGGATCGGCGGGCGCTGCCCCGTCTGCGGCAAGCGGCTGACCATCGGCGTACAGCACCGCGCGTGGGCGCTCTCCGACCGGCCGGAGGGGTATCGCCCGGCCGGGGCAAAGCCCTTTGAAAGCCTTGTACCGCTTGCGGAGGTCATCGCCGCCTCCGCGGGCTTATCCGCCGCCAGCAAGGGCGTGCAGCAGCAGTATCTGCGGCTGCTCAACGAGCTGGGGCCGGAATTTTCAATCCTGCGGGAACTGCCGGCGGAGGACATCGAGCGGGTGGCCGGGCCATGCGTTGCCGAGGGCATTCGCCGCCTGCGGCGGGGACAGGTGCTGCGCGCCGGCGGATTCGACGGCGAATACGGCACGATCGAGCTGTTCACCGAGGCTGAGCGCGCGGCGCTCATGGGTCAGCTTGCCCTCTTTGGCGTGGGCGGAAAACAAAGAAAGCAGGCGCGCACCGCGCTGCCCGTGCGGCAGCGGGAGCAGGACGCCCCCGCACCGGCGGCTGTGCAGGCGTCTGCCGGCATCAACGCCGCGCAGCAGCGGGCCATCACCGCGCCGGAAGCGGCCATTCAGGTCATAGCCGGGCCGGGAACGGGAAAGACCTACACGCTCGTGCAGCGCATTCAGCATCTCATTCAGGTCTGCGGCGTATCTCCCGCCGCCATTACGGCGGTCACGTTCACCAATCAGGCCGCATCCGAGATGCAGGAGCGGCTCTCCGCGCTGCTGGGCCCGCAAACGGCGGCGCAGTTCACCATCGGCACCTTCCACGCCATCTGTCTTACCCTGCTCGAACCCAAGCCGCTGCTCGGCGAGGACGAAACGCGGGCGCTGCTCGGCGAACTCGTGCAGGACGGCAATGTCCGGGATGTGCAGCGCGCCATCTCCCGCGTGAAGTGCGGCGCTTCCTGTGAGGAAGCCGGCGTATCCCCCGCGCTCGTATCGGCCTATCAGGCGGCGCTTATAAAGCGCAACGCCCGCGACCTCGACGATCTGCTGCTGGACGCGCTCTCGGTCGACGCCGCATTCCCCCATCTGCTCGTGGATGAGTTTCAGGATATCAATGCCGTGCAGCGCAGGCTTGTGCTAAAATGGAGCGCGGCCGGTCTTGAGGGCGGCGGCTCCCTGTTCGTCATCGGCGATGCGGATCAATCCATCTACGGTTTTCGGGGCGCAAGCGCCCGCTGCTTCGATGAACTGAAGCAGGAAATACCGGAACTTGTTACGATCCCGCTGGAACAGAACTATCGCTGCACGCCGGAGGTGCTCTCGGCCGCGCTTGGCGTCATCAACCACAACAGCGGCGAAGCGCGCCGGTTGGCGCCCATGCGCGCATCCGGCGATCCGGTGCGGCTTGTCAAGGCGCCCGACCCTCAGCGGGAGGGCATCTGGATCGCAAAGGAGATCGCGCGGCTGACCGGCGGCATGGACATGCTCGAAGCAAAGAACGGCGAGCGGCCGATGCGCCCGTTCTCCGATATTGCTGTGCTCTGCCGCACGAGAAAACAGCTGCTGAGGATCGAGGATTGCCTGCGGCACGACAGCATTCCCTGCATCGTTTCCGGGCGCGACGACGCGCTTGACGACGATTCCGTCCGTCGCGCGATACGGCTGTTCCGTTCGCTGCTCTCCGACACGCCCTGTCCGGAAGCGCTGCGCGCGGATGCCGAGCTGTTTCGGCCGCTCATCGCCGCCGAGCCGCCGCGCCTGCTGCTCGAGCGCTATGCCGCGCTGCACGGGCAGAGCGACGCGCTCACGCGGGTGATGGATATGGCCGTGTTTCACAGCAGCATGGCGGACTTTCTCCGCATGCTCACGCTCGGTGAGGAGGCCGATCTGCGCCGCGCCGACGGACAGACATACGCCTCCGGCGCGGTGCGGCTGATGACGCTGCACGGCAGCAAGGGGCTGGAATTTCCGGTCGTGTTCCTCGCGGGGCTGACCGAGGGGCAGATGCCGCTCACGCGCGCCGGGCGCGAGACGGACCTGGAGGAGGAGCGCCGGCTCCTGTTCGTCGGCATCACGCGCGCACGGGATACGCTCATCCTGACCTGCGGCGGCAGACCCTCCCCGTTCCTTTCCGAGCTGCCGGCATCCGTCCGCGCCGAGCGCGCCTGCGAGCTGCCCGAAAGCCGCCAGCTGAAGCTGTTTTGACCGCGGGCGCTAAATGTCCGCCGTTCCCTTGCATACCCCCGCTTGCCCCTTGAACTTATGCAAAGGGCATGGCGCGGGAAGGCGCAGCGTCTTGTTCAACAGAAAACAGCCCGGGCAGGAATCTGTCCGGGCTGTTTCGTTTCACCGGGTATGCATGCGGGCACCGCCGCACATTGGCGCTTCAAGTCCACCGTCAAGGCCGCCCGGCCCGTTCGATCACCGCGCGGCAGCGCGCTTCGTCATAGAGCACCGGCACCGGGTAGATCGGGTTGGCCTCCGCGAGCGCCCAGCGCACCAGCTGCGGTATGTCCGCAGCGCGGATGCAGTCCAGAGAATCCGGAATACCCATCTGCGCGTTCAGCTTCCGAATCGCTGCGATCAGCGCCGCGGCGCGCGCCGCGTCCTCGTCCGATGCGCGGCCAACGCCGGCAATCCCGGCAAGGCGCGCCAGTTTTTTGTGAACGGCCGCGCCATAATCCTCCAGCACAACGGGCAGCAGGATGGCGTTTGCCATGCCGTGCGGTACGCCATACAGCCCGCCGGCCGCATGGGCAATGGCATGGACATACCCCACGCCCGCGCGCGTGAACGCACAGCCGGCCAGATATGCGGCCTCGAGCATGTTTGCGCGCGCCGCCAGATCATCGCCATGCCGATAGGCGTGCAGGAGGTTCTGAAAGATCAGCCGCACCGCCTCCTCCGCACAGCTGAGGGACTCCTTCTTGTTGTACGTCCAGCACAGATACGCCTCCACCGCGTGCGTGAGCGCATCCATCCCCGTCATGGCCGTGACCTGCGGCGGCACGCTGACGCACAGCGCCGGGTCGAGCACGGCATAGCGCGGGATCAGGCGAAAATCCATGATTGCGGCCTTATGATGCGTCACATCGTCCGTAATCACGGCGGCGATGGATGTTTCGGAACCGGTGCCCGCCGTTGTGGGCACGGCGATGAGCGGCGGCGTTTTGCGCCGCACCTTCAAGAGCCCGGTCAGCGCAGCGATGCTCCTCTCCGGCCGGGCAAGGCGGGCCGCCATCGCCTTGGCCGCATCCATCGGGGAACCGCCGCCAACGGCCACGATCCCATCGCAGCCCTCGGCGCGATAGAGCGACACGAGCGTTTCGACGGTCGCAGCGGTCGGGTTCGCATGTACCTCGCTGTAAACCGCACAGGACATAGAAGCTGCGTCGAGCGACCGGCAGAGCGATTGTGCAATGCCCGTCCGCACAAAGCTGGGGCTTCCCACCAGCAACGGCTTTTTGACACCCTCGCCCTGCAGCAGCGCCGGAACCCGGCTCAGCGCGCCCACGCCCTCCACCCGCTCGGCCCTGCGCCACGGCGCGCAGCGCGAGGCAAGATTGTAACAGAGCTGGAACAATCTGACATATACCCACTGCCCATTCATGTTCCCCACGCCCTCCGTACGGTCTGTTCCTGATTCCACAATCATATCAGATCAACCGGCGCGCCACAAGAACCCGCCGGGGCGACCTGCACCGCTATCCGCCATCATCGCCGCTTTTCGACAAAACTCGTATCCGTCCTGCCGCGATCTGCCCGCAGGAGCGAGCGCAGCAAAGCACCCTCCGGTCACGGAGAACGACCGGGAGCCTTCCTCCATCTCCCCTGCCGCGATACGGTGCAAAGTGCGCAAAGAGGGTTCCGACGTGCCAAAGCCCATGCCGCAATGCAGCGCTTCACGACCAAGGCCCCGGCGCATTTTTACAACGCGCCGGGGCCTCACACGGCCGCCGCCCTCTCTCATAAACCGGGGACGATGCGGTTACTCCTCCCGCTGCCGCAGCATGCGCATGGCGTTGAGCACGGCGATGATGCACACGCCCACATCCGCAAACACGGCCCACCACATGTTCGCCATGCCCAGCGCGCCCAGCAGCAGCACCAGTGCCTTCACGCCCAGCGCGAACACGATGTTCTCCGTCACAATTCGCCGCGTGCGCCGCGCAATGCGGATCGCGAGCGCCAGCTTTTCCGGCCGGTCGTCCATGAGCACCACATCCGCCGCCTCGATGGCCGCATCGGACCCAAGCGCGCCCATTGCCACGCCGATATCCGCGCGCGAGAGCACCGGCGCATCGTTGATGCCGTCGCCGACGAACAGCAGCCTGCCGCGGCGCCCCGGCTCGGCGAGCAGCGCCTCGACCGTCTCCACCTTCTCCGCGGGCAAAAGCTGTGCGCGCACCATATCGATGCCGAGAGAGCGCGCAACCTCCTCGGCGACCGCCGTCCGGTCGCCCGTGAGCATGACGGTCCTGCGCACGCCGAGCGACCGAAGCTCGCTGACCGCCTCCCGGGCGCCGGCCTTGATCTCGTCCGAGATCACGATATGTCCGGCGTACACGCCATCCACCGCCACGTGAACGATCGTTCCGCTGTGGTGGCAGTCGCGCCAGCGGGCGCCCACGCGCTCCATCAGCCGTTCATTGCCCACGGCAACGGCTCTCCCGTCCACCATGGCACACACCCCGTGCCCGGCAATCTCCTCCACATCCGTAACCTTTGCCGCATCCAGCGGCTTTTCATATGCCCGCCGGAGCGACTGCGCGATCGGATGCTCCGAATACCGCTCGGCCATCGCCGCAAGCGCCAGCACCTGCGATTCCGGCAAATCCTGTGGGTGCACCGCCGTGACGGCAAAGGTTCCGTGCGTGAGCGTGCCGGTTTTATCAAACACGACCGTATCGGCATGGGCAAGCGCCTCCAGATAGTTGGAACCCTTGATGAGAATGCCGCGCCGGCCGGCGCCGCCAATGCCGCCAAAGAAGGTCAGCGGCACGGAGATCACCAGCGCACAGGGGCAGGAAATGACGAGGAACACCAGCGCCCGCTGCGGCCACACGCTCCATGCGCCGTCGAACAGCGGCGGAACGAGCGCCAGCAGCACCGC
>JAQXRK010000060.1 GCA_029218485.1 bacterium
GAACAGGCTCAGCGATGCGCTCCCGGCCGGTTCCAGAAGCAGCGTGTACGGCACCAGCACCAGCGAGGCAACCGCAAGCTGGGAGATGGTCTTTTCGTACGCGGAGAGCGCGGCCAGCCGCCGGTTGAGCAGCTGCACCGAGGCGTAGCAAGCCGCCGCGCCAACCCCGAACAGAATGCCGCGCCAGCCGGATGGCGACACGCCGCCCGCCCCGCCCCATATGCCGGAAACGATGGTCATGCCGAGGAGCGCTACAGCGGCGCAGACGCCCTTCCTGATGGTCAGGCGTTCCTTCAGCAGCAGCGGGGAGACGAGGATCACGAAGATCGGCGCGAGATAATAGCAGAGCGTCGCGATGGCAACGGTGGTGTACCGATACGCCTCAAACAGCAGAATCCAGTTTGCGCCGATGCAGATGCCGGAGAGGCACAGCGGTATGAGGCGCTGCCGGATGGCGCGAAAGGACAGCGGCTGATGCGTGATGGCGGCGAGCGCAAGCAGGAACGCCACGCCAATGACGCCGCGCGCAAGCGACAGCCGCCCGGAGGGCAGCGGCACAAACCGCACGAACAGGCTGATCGTGCCGAACAGAAACATGGATAACATGAGCTTGCTTCTGGCCGCTGCAGCGGCCCTTTTCTGCGGTTGCATGCGCTTTTGCTCCCCCGTATGGAATGCATTTTGTATCTGAAAATCGGGCGGTATCGCCGTTCGGCAGCGGCCGAAAAGTCAAACGGCCCCAAAAACCGCGCGCTCCTGCCCGGCGGTGCCGTGGACGCAGCGGTCCGATCGCACCGAATCGATAAAGAATACCATGTTTTTTGCGGATTGTCCATCCGCTCCCGGCGCTGCGCGGCCAAAGCGGGCATAAAACGGCGCGGGGTTCTTGCATGCCGTGCAAACTTCGTGTACAATACGTGTAATTCGATTTTTGGATCGTACAAAAACTATTCCTTTGGAGGCGTGCATGGCATACTATTTTAACGAACCTTCCCGTACCTTCAGCGAATACCTGCTCGTCCCGGGCTATTCGTCCAGAGACTGCATTCCGCAAAACGTATCGCTCCGCACGCCCGTCGTGCGCTTCCGCCGGGGCGAAGAGAGCGCCATCCAGATGAATATCCCGCTCGTCTCCGCGGTGATGCAGTCCGTCTCGGACGACCGCATGGCCATTGCGCTCGCGCGGGAGGGCGGCATCTCGTTCATCTATGTGTCCCAGCCGATCGAGCAGCAGGCGGAGATGGTGCGCCGCGTCAAGAACTACAAGGCGGGCTTTGTCACGAGCGATTCCAACCTGCGCGCCGACCAGACGCTCCGGGACGTGCTGGACCTCAAGGCGCGCACCGGCCACTCCACCATGGCCGTTACCGAGGACGGCAGCGCCACCGGCAAGCTCGTGGGCATCGTCACCAGCCGCGACTACCGCGTCAGCCGCATGGAGATGGACACGCCCGTGGCCGCGTTCATGACCCCGTTCGAGAAGCTGATCTATGCCGAGGAGGGCACGAGCCTCAAGGCCGCCAACGACATCATCTGGGAGCACAAGCTCAACGCCCTGCCCATCGTGGCAAAGGACGGCCGGCTGGTCGCGTTCGTGTTCCGCAAGGACTACGATGTGCACAAGGACAATCCCGCCGAGCTGCTGGACGCGCACAAGCGCTATATCGTCGGCGCGGGCATCAACACGCGCGATTATCGGGAGCGGGTTCCGGCGCTGGTCGAGGCCGGGGCGGATGTGCTCTGCATCGATTCCTCCGAGGGCTACTCGGAATGGCAGCGCGAAACGCTGTCCTTCATCCGGGAGCGCTACGGCGACTCCGTGAAGGTCGGCGCGGGCAACGTGGTCGACCGGGACGGCTTCCGCTTCCTCGCCGAAGCGGGTGCAGACTTTGTGAAGATCGGCATCGGCGGCGGCTCCATCTGCATCACGCGCGAGACCAAGGGCATCGGCCGCGGTCAGGCAACGGCGGTCATCGAGGTCGCCAAAGCGCGCGACGAGTATTTCGAGGAGACGGGCATCTATGTGCCCATCTGCTCCGACGGCGGCATCGTGCAGGACTACCACATCACGCTGGCGCTCGCCATGGGCGCGGACTTTTGCATGCTGGGGCGGTATTTCGCCCGCTTTGACGAAAGCCCGACCAGCCGCGTGCTCGTCAATGGCAGCTATATGAAGGAATACTGGGGCGAGGGCAGCGCGCGTGCGCGCAACTGGCAGCGCTACGACATGGGCGGCGCAGCAAAGCTCTCGTTCGTCGAGGGCGTGGACTCCTACGTTCCGTATGCGGGCAGCCTTTCGGAGAACGTTGCGAC
>JAQXRK010000061.1 GCA_029218485.1 bacterium
GTGAACAGCGGGAAGAAGATGGCCATGGGCGGCAGCATGACCGACACCACCCACGCCAGCGTGCGGTAGACGCCAAATACGAGCGCGCCGTGCAGCCAGGCTGGCATGCCGATGGCGGCGCACAGACCGGAGAGCACATCCTGCAGGGCGAACAGCGCGTCGGCCAGCAGCGCGGAGGGCAGGTTGGCGCCGGCGATGGTCAGGTAGAACACCAGCAGCAGGCCGAGCAGCATCACGGGCAGCCCCGTCCAGCGGCCGGTGAGAACGCGGTCAATGCTGAGCTGCCGCGCCCGGTGCCGTTCATTGCCGGTGCGCACCACGCCGGCGCAGATGGCCGCGCCGTCCTGAAAGATTGCGTCCACGACCGCGTCGCGAATGCGCTCGGTCGAATAGCCTGCCTGCAGGAGCGAGGCGCGCGCCTCCTCCAGCGCGGCCGCAACGCCCTCCTGCCGGAGCAGCGGCGCCTCGAGCAGCGCGTCGACGCCCGCGAGCACCGCCTCGTCGCCGCAGAGCAGGCGGATGGCAACGAACCGCGCGTCGGGCTGGTTCTTGCAGCAGCGGGCGAAGGCTGGACAGCCGGAAGCGGACCGGACGGCATACAGCGCCCCGATGAGCGGTTCGAGCGCGTGCTCGATGGGCTCGGCATAGCGAACGCGGTGGCTGCGCAGGGCGCCCGCCGCGCCGGCCATCTCCGCGGCCCGGTCCATGAGCTCGCCGAGCCCGCGGCCGCTGCGCGCACTCGCACCGATGCAGGGAACGCCCAGCGCGGCGGAGAGCGCGTCCAAATCGATGTGAATGTCCTTTTTCCGTGCCTCATCCATCAGGTTCACGCACACGATGACCCGGCTTGTGACCTCCAGAATCTGTAGCACCAGGTTCATGTTGCGCTCGAGACACGTTGCGTCGCACACGACGACCGCCGCGTCCGCGCCCCCGAAGCACAGGAAATCACGGGCAACCTCCTCCTCGGCCGATTGCGCGGTCAGCGAATACGCCCCCGGGATATCCACGAGCATATAGTCCCGCCCGCGATGGCGGCACACGCCCCGCGCGCTGCCCACGGTCTTGCCCGGCCAGTTGCCGGTGTGCTGGTGCAGCCCGGTCAGCGCGTTGAACACGGTGCTCTTGCCGACGTTCGGATTGCCGGCCAGCGCGATCACGCGGCAGTCGCCGTCCATGCAGCCCGGGTGCTTTGCCCCGGCTGCGCAGCAGCTCTGCCGGCCGGTGGAGGCGGCGGTCAGCCCCATGCGTCGTCACCCCGATTCCCGGACGGCCATACTTCGACGGCAGCCGCATCGTCGTTTCGGAGCGCGATGACCGTTCCGCGGATCTGGTAGGCCCGCGGGTTGCCCGAGGGCGCGTCGAACAGGTGTTCCACGGTGGCATGCGCGGTCAGCCCGAGATCCATGAGCCGCCTGCGCATGGCGCCGCCGCCGCGGATGCCGGCAACGGTGGCGGCGCCGCCGATGGGAACGGAGAGAAGGGTTTGTGCCTGCATAGCGTGGACCACTCCTTTTTTATGAAGATGGTTGTATGCCCAATACTATGCGCCCGCCGGCAGAGAACGTGAAAGGGACCGGATGGATTCATCCGGTCCCGCATACCATAGGGGAGACGCTCTCAACCGGCGGGGTTTTCCGGCTTCGGCGGCTTTTTCGCCCGGAGCGGCCGCTTCTGCGGCTCCCGGCGCGGCTCCGGCTCGATCTTGTTGTACAGATGGATGACGCCGGCGTCGTTCATGCTCACGGCGATGGCGAGCGCAACGGGCAGGCCGAGCAGGCCGACCGGGCCGAACACATAGGTGCCGACGACCATGGACAGCAGCGTCACGATCGGGTGCAGGCCGACATGCTGGCCAACGATCTTCGGCTCAATGATATTGCGCACGATCACGATCACGATATAGAGCGCCACCAGCGAGATCGCAAGCCGGTAGTTGCCGAGAATGCCGGTAATGATCGCCCAGGGGATCAGAACCGTGCCGCTGCCGACGACGGGAAGGATATCGAACAGAGCGATCATCATCGCGATCGGGACTGCCGCGTCAATGCCGATGATCAGCAGCCCGGCCGACAGCTCGCAGAATGTGATCAGCAGGATGAGCGCATAGGAGCGCACATACCGGCCGAGCGTTTTGCCGAGGTGTACCTTGACCTCGTGCAGCCGCTGGTGCTGCGCTTCGGAGAGCTGGTTCACCACGAACCGCTTGAGCAGCGGGAAGTCCATCGTAATGAACACGGTGGCAATGATCGAGATGAGCGTGTTGAGCAGGAAACCGGGAATGGAGATGGCATAGCCGCCGATGGCGGAGAGCGCCTTGCCGGAAAAGCTCAGGACCGTGGCTTCGATCGAGCTGCCGATGCCCGAAACGATGCCGTTGAACGTGCCGAGCGCCCCGGGATCGAGGCGGGCCACAAAGCCCTGCACCTCATCCGCCAGCCGGGAGAGGAGCGGCTCGATCACCGTGTTGTACGTCTCGGGCAGGCCCATCACGAAGGCCTTGCCGGTCGCGAACAGCCGGATGGAGAGCAGCACGAGCGCGGTGCCGACCACCACGTAGAACAGCAGCACCGTCACCACGGCGGCGATGGATTTCTGAATGCAGCACTTCTCGTTCAGAAACCGCACCAGCGGCCGGAGCAGCAGCGAGACCAGAAAGGCGATCACAAACGGAAGCAGCGCCGAAATGGCGTAGCGGCAGATGAAGACGGCGATCACAAGGATCAGCGCGAGATAGCAGAAGCGGATCAGAAATTGACGTTGTTTTTCGGTGTTCAAGGCACGCCTCCGAAAACGATTGTTTTTTATACGTTATCATGTTGTATGCCCTCTGTAAATGGATATCAAACATATGCTATAATAATTTTTCAAAGTTCACACTTGCTCCCGCCGCAGGCAGCGGCGGTAACGGAAGGGGAATGACATGGGCTTTTTGGAACTGTTTCTCACCGGCGTCGGCCTTTCGGCGGATGCGTTTGCGGCCGCGCTGTGCCAGGGGCTCCACATGAAGCGCCTCGACTGGAAGCGCGCGCTGGTCGTCGGCCTGTTCTTCGGCGGCTTTCAGGCGCTGATGCCGCTCATCGGCTACCTGCTCGGGAGCAGCCTTGAGCAGTATATCCGCAGCGTCGATCACTGGGTCGTGTTCCTGCTGCTCGCGTTCATCGGCGGCAAGATGATCGTGGAGACCGTGCGCGGCGGGGAAGAGGCGTCCTGCCCGTGCGGCCGGGCATGGCTGACGGGGCTGCTGCTGCTCGCGCTGGCCACGAGCATCGACGCGCTGGCGGTGGGCATTTCATTCGCGATTTTGCGGGTGCAGATTCTGCCTGCCGTGTGCCTGATCGGCGCGACGACCTTCGCGCTGTCGGTCGGCGGCGTGGCGCTGGGCGTGCGCTTCGGCACGCGGTTTCAAAAGCAGGCCGGCATCGCCGGCGGCGTCATTCTGGTGCTGATCGGGCTGAAGGTGCTGCTCGAGCACCTGCTGTAAGGGGGGGCGGCGCCATGAAACCGGAGGAGCTGCTGCGCTTTTTGCAGCTTGCCGAGCGGCTCAAGAGCGTGCCGCGCCACTGCTACACCGCGGAGGGCGAGCGCGAGAGCGTTGCTGCGCACGCGTGGCGCGTGGCGCTGCTTGCGCTGCTGCTGGAGAAGGAGCAGCCGGATATCGATATGCGCCGCGTGATCGAGCTGGCACTCGTGCACGATCTGGGCGAGGCGGTGACGGGCGATATTCCGTCCTTTCTGAAGACCGAGCGGGACGAAAGCGTCGAGAGCGACGCGCTCTCTCAGATCGTTTCGCTGCTGCCCGCGCCGGAGGGGGAGCGCCTGCGCTCGCTGTTTCAGGAATGGGAGGCCGGCAGCACGCGGGAGGCGCGCTTCTGCCGGGCGCTGGACAAACTGGAGGCCGTCATCTCGCACAACGAGAGCGACATCGCGACATGGCTTCCGCTCGAATATACGCTCAACCAGACCTACGGCGAGCGGGAAGCGGAGGAGTTCGACTGCCTGAAGGCGCTGCGCACCACGCTGCGCGCGGATACGCGGCGAAAGATCGCCGATGCGGAGCAGGGCGGCGCTCCGGCAACGCCCCCGGAGCCGGGCAAGCCTGTAGCGAAAGCCTGACGGACATCGCTCCGGCAAGGACTCCGGAATCTGACGGCCATCGCCCCGGTAAGGGATTCGGAACCGGATGGGCATCGCTCCGGTAAGGGCTTCGGAATCTGACGGCCATCGCCCCGGTAGAGATCACGCAACCGGGCGGCCGGCGACCGAAACAGCATAGGCAACACCGCGGCGGCACCGCCAGAACGTCCAAAATGAATAAAAATACAAAAATCAGGAATAATTATGTAAATTATGCAGATAATGGTGCTTTGTGCAAGAATTACGAATTGACAAGCATCGGCTAAACAGATATAATCAAAATTGTGTATTGTGTACAATATACCATATATATTTGGCGGTATGTGGCAATGCATGAAATATACGAAGGAGGAAATGCAAATGAAGAAGATTCTTGCAATGCTTCTGGCACTCTGCATGGTGCTCGCGCTCGTGGCCTGCAAAACGCCCGATACGACAGAGCCGACCAAGGCGCCCGAAGTGACCGACGCATCGGCGACGGAGCCTGAAGCGACCGCGGAACCCACCCAGGAGCCGGAGGCTGTCCTCGCAGAGCAGAAGAGCCTCGCCGGCTATGAGTACGGCAAGGATTACATCTCGCTGTACGAGCAGTTTGGTAAGGAAGTTACCATTGCCGACGTCGAAGAAGACCCGGAGACC
>JAQXRK010000062.1 GCA_029218485.1 bacterium
GCCGGCTCCGCTTCCGGCCACGGGGTTCCAGATGATATGTACCTGTGACAAATCCAGTGTCCTCCAACCCAGGGAATACTCGTGCTTTTAATGATACCATATATGCGGTGGCTTTTGCAAAAAAAGTATCGAACCCGCGGCGATGGCCGCCCCGCCGCCGCAGTACCCACCCCGGCCATACCGGCGCATGTGAAGGCTCCGTTGTTCCCGGTCATCTTGCGCGCCTCGGTGCTCGGCGCCCGTGTCATGCCAACACAACCGGCACATGCCCCTTCCCCGGCACATCCGGAATGCCCTCCATTCAGGTCGCCCCTCTCGCGGGGGTGGACATGCCGCTTCCCCGTTCACATCCGGAATGCTCCGCCGCACAGCAACAGGTGCATGGCGTGCCCGGCTTCGCCCATGCGGCCGCGGTGCCCGCCCTTTCAAAACCCCGCCGCCCCCTTTGCAGGCAGCCGGTAACCGGATTTTGCGAACTTGACAGAAGCATCGGGTTTTGATACTATGAGTTGAATTTCATAACAGGCGGAATTCTTCTAAAAGAGAAAACTCTACCGGCGGTACAGCCCGCGAGCGAAAGCCAATCCGGTCGGAATCCGGAGCCGACAGTGAAGTCTGGATGAGAGGAGAAAGGAAGCGCTGCAGATGCTTTTTTTGATTCTCATCTTGACGGACAAGCAGCAAGGCATCTGAAAAGGTGCCTTTTTTCTTGCCTTTTCAGAACAAAACGCCCCCATGGCAGGGGGTGAACCGCCGAACGCGAAGTGGAAGGTGCGAGAAAATGGAAAGCAAAAACAAAACGAAACGGATTGGACTCCTGGGAATCGCAGCGATTATGCTTGCAAGCAGCCTGCCCGTCATGGTCGGCAATGCAATCACGCCCGCATTGCCCCAGCTTGGAGAGGTGTTTGGCCTTGGCAACTACGCCTCGTGGCTTGTCACGGCGCCGGCTCTGGGCGTGGTTGCAACGGCGATCCTGTTCGGGAAACTGATCGACAGGAAAGGCCCCTATTATGCAGCGTTTTTGGGCTTGTTGTTCTATGGCGTATTTGGCGTGGCGGGGGCTTTTATGCCCAATGCGGCAGCGATTTTTATTGACAGATTTCTCCTTGGCGCGGCTACGGCGGCAATTATGAGCGCGAGTGTGGCGCTCATCGCCGCGTTCTTTGAAGGGGAGAAACAGCTGAAAATCATCGCAGTGCAGGGCATGTCGATGGAGCTTGGCGGCGTCATCTTTTTAAGCGTAAGCGGGGTGCTGGCGGGCTTTTCGTGGCAGTATCCGTTTTATATCTACGCGCTTGGGTTTGCAGCGCTGATCATGCTGCTGCTGTTCATACCGAAATGCGGCAGAGCCGCCGAAAAAAAGGTCGAGACGCAAGTGGCAGCCGAGCGCCAGGGCGTGCCCGTTTCTGTCGTGCTGCTGGTCGTCTTTTTCGGCATGCTGATGTTCTTTACGGCAATGGTCTCCCTCCCGATCTATTTGCAGAACGATCTTGGCTACAGCCCCTCCTTTACAGGGAATTATCTCGCAGCGCTGGATCTGATCTCCGTACTGGCAGCCGGTGTAATGCCGAAGCTCGTTGCAAAGATCCATGAAAAGGGCTGCCTGCTCGTGGCGTTTTTGTGCTATGGGATCGCATTTGTGATCTATTTCCTGTCGGGGCATCTGGCAGCGCTGGTGATCGCGGTCCTGTTTGCAGGGGCGGGATTCGGGCTTTCCACCCCGCTCTTCAACAGCCTTGTCGTGAGAAAAAGCGCACCGGAGAAAAAGGGTACGAATATCAGCCTTTGCACGATGGCGATGTTCTCCGGGCAGTTTCTGTCCGCCCTGCTGGTTTCGGTATTTACCGGAAGGAGCCTGTTTGCCGCGGCGGCCATCATCGCATTGTGCATCGGGCTTGCCATTCTGCCGGTGGCGGGCATGTACCAGAAAAAGGGTGCTGCGCGGAAATGACGTCCGAGCGACGGTTCGATGGATGAGAAGAACCAATCGGAATCGCGCAGGCAGGCGCTCTCTCTGCCGGGCGCTTCCGGCATGACAAAAGGGCATGCAGCCGCTGCGGCGCATGCCCTTGTTTGATGTCCCCGGTCTGACAGCCGCCCGCATCCCCGCTTGGGGAAAGCCGCCGTCCTGTGAGCGGCCGCCCTCTTAGTGGGAACGGCGCTCAGAAGAACGGATATTCCCGAACGAGGTCGAGATATCCCCTGCCGCCCACGCTCGCGATGATCTCCTCGCGGTAGCGCGCGCTCGTCTCATCGGCGCCGGAATACACGGCAAGCCGCTCCGCGGGCGTGAGACCCTCGAGGAACAGGCGGCAGTTGCGCTCCGTCGTACCCGTCGTCCTGCTGCCCGCTCCACCGCCGCCGCTGCGCTTGAGCGAATCGGTATACAGCCCGAGCGCCGTGCGGTAGGCGAGCAGGTACGCCTCGTTCTCGTTCTCCTGGTTCTGCATGGCGACGGATAGCTCGCGCTCCTTCTCCCGGTCAACCGCCTCCATCAGCAGCTTGCCGAGCTGCGCGCCGTATTCGCTCTCCAGCGCCGCAACGTTATCCGCCTCGTCCTGCAGCTGGCGGCTCTTCACATCGGTGACATAGGTGGAGCTGCCCATGCCGCGCGAGAGCGCATCCGCGTCCAGCTCGGCGCGGTAGCGGGCCGTTCTCTGGCCGCGCTCCCGGATCGCGCTGTCATAACCGGGGCGCAGCCACGCGGCGATCTGGTCTCTGAGCGTCTCCCCGTCCACGGCGGTGTACGCCAGCTTCTCCGGCCGGTACGCCCGATAGAGCGTGTCCACATAGTCGGAGAGCGATGGTGTTTTGCGCGCGCCGGAGCCGCTGCGCCCGCTTAAGCCGCCCCGGCTCAGGTCGTATACCCCGCCCTGCATCTGGCTGAGGCTGATGCCGGAATCCCGGAGCGGCGATGCCGCCGGGCTTTTGACGCCCGTTCGATTCAGCACATTGGTCCTGATCATATTCTGGTTCCTTTCCTGTTTTCTGCTATTGCTGTCCCGAAAGATAGTCCTCGATCTCCAGCAGCTTCTGGTACAGCGTTTCGAGGTTCTGGTTCAGGTTCGCTTCGTTGAGCGCCACGGCGATGTTGTATTGCTCGCGCGACTGGCCCCTTTCCGCCATGCGCTGCAAATACACGGGGAACATCGCCTGCACGCCCGTCGGTTCATATGCCATCTGGTTCTCCTTTCCCTTTCGCCGGCTGCGCCCGCTCAGAGCACGCGGCGCTTGGCGTCGAGCAGCAGCTCCACGCCGCCGTCGACCGTGAAGCGCGCGCCGTTCTCGTTGGACAGGCGGAGGCAGAACGCGCGCCCGTCGCCGGAGAGCGGCGCTTCGAGCACATCCGCCGGCGAGGCCGGCATGAGCCGGTCGAAGAAGACCGTTGCGCCGCCGGAGATCGCCTCCACCGCGATCACGCCGCCGCTGCCGCGCAGGTACAGCTCCCGCAGCTGTTTCACGGCGATCTTGCCGCCGAGATCCGTCATCGGCGTGCGCCAGTAGGCCCGGATCTCGGCGCCGTCATAGCTGTCCCCCTCGTCGAAGCGGCACACGCGCCCATCCCCCGCAAGCAGGAACAGCACGCCGCCGTCCGCCTGCAGCCCATGGATGGTGAACCCGTCGCGCACCATATAGGTGCCGCGGGGCAGGTCGTATGTCACCAGCGCGTTGTTCACGGCGCTGCCGCCGGTTTTGACCGCGAAGTAGAGCCGGTCGCGGCATGCCGCGCCGCGGCAGTCGGAGAGGTCCGCGTCCGCAAGAAACGCCTTGATCTTGTCCGCATCGGCCGCGCGGCGCACGGTCTGGCCGTCGAAGTAGTACATGCCCGTCTCCGTCAGGAAGTACAGCACGTCCCCCACGCGCACGCACGCCGTGTGCACCGGCTGCGCCATGGAGGCGTTCACCGGGTAAATGCGGTAGTTGCCGGGCCGGTCGCCGAGCAGGCGGTAGAGCGAGTCCCGCTTGAAGATGAGCAGCTGGTTCGAGAGCGCGAACAGCCCCGTGATCGGGTCGCTATCCGTGCCGACCTCCACATGCCCGCCGCCAACGTTTTCCGAGGCCGCGCTTTGGGACCAGTCCTCCACGGTGCGCTCATCGCCCGGCGCGCAGCTCCAGTACAGCCTGCACGGATGGTTCGGGTCGCCCGCGGCGAACAGCCGCCCGTAATAGAGCTCCAGCAGGCCCACCGGCGCGTCGGAGAGCTGCTCTGCGCTGCCGAATGCCGCCGCGGCGGACGCGCCGTCCCACTTGACGATCTGCTGCGCGCCGCCCGCCATGAGCAGGTATTCGGTGCTGGCGATCTTGAGCGTCTGAAAATCGGCCTGCACGGCCGGCGCCGCGAAGGCCGCGAGCGTCTGCCATGCGTCGGCGCCCTCGCCGAGCACCTGCAGGCCATCGGCGGTCGCCGTCACAAACCGGCGCACGCCGTCCTTGTGCCATACGGCCAGCCGCAGCACGGACTCCGGCGACGGATGCGCCGGCGCACAGTGCCGCACGTAGCCCCTCGCCACCGCCAGGCGGCCGCCGTCGGTATCCATGTTGCGCGCATCGGGGCTCTCGCCGGCGTGGATGTTGTTCTCGCACGCGCTCTGATTGATGCCGAGAAACTCGGGGATGCGGTATTGCTGCAATGCCATGGCCGTCCCCCCTCAGTAGATGTTCTCGAAGCGGTATGCGTCCAGCTCGCCCGCGTGCCGCCTGAGCGCGCGCCGCATCTGGCTGTAGAGCTGGAAGCCCGCCTGTGCCGCCGCGGCCGCGTCGCCCGCGGCGCGCTCGCGCGCCACCGCGTATGTCACGAGCGCGCCGTGGCATGGCTCCGGCAGCTCCGGCACATCCGTATCCGCGGCGAGCATGGCCGGCATATAGCGGTAGGTCAGCGCCGCCGGTCCGTCCGCCGTGCAGGGAACGCGGATCAGGCTCGTGCCCGCGCCGTAGTAGAAGGGCAGGCGCTTGCCGTCCTTCCTGAGCGCCGTCACCTTGATGCAGGGGCGCTCCAGACCGGCCAGATCGATCGTTCCGCAGAGAATCTCGGTCTGCTCCGTGCGCCGCGGCTGCACCGCGTCCGTCATGTCGATGATCGCATCGTTGAGATACCGCGTGAGCTTGTCGCGCCACGTTTCGAGCGTCTGCGCATCCGTGCCCCGGTCGAGCTGCTGCAGCGCGGCCGTCAACAGTTCCTGCAATGTCATGTCCGCTCATCCTCCCCCGCCCGATTTCGGTCGGCTGCCCGTTTCCGGGCGGCTGCCCCCTCCGGGTGTTTTTTCAATGTCATGTTCGTCCGCTCCCCCTTCATCCGATGCGCTTGCCGCCATTCCTTTCATAAGCGCCCGCACGCTGCGCGCTCTCCACGCGCACGCGCCTGCCGGAGGCGATCAGCGCCGCGAGGCTTTCCGGCACCTCGACCGGGATGCCGGTCGGCACGCGGAAAAAGTGTCCGTTGATGCCGCCCTCCCAGTGCGTTTCGCCGTGCAGCGGCTCGAGGCGGATGGTCACGCGCGGCTCCCTGCTGAGCGCGGCGCAGGTCTCGTTCACAATGTGCTGCATCTCGGTTTCCGTCAGATACTGCATGCTCTTCCCTCCAATCGGCTGCGCCGCCGCGTGCGGAGCGCTCCGCCCGCGGCGGCAGGATCGTTATGCCGTGACGCGGTGCTCGATGCGCACCAGCCACAGGTCGTTGAGAATCGTGGCCGCATAGGCGTCCACCTTCGCGCCCACGGTCGAGCGCTGGTCGAGCGGGTCGGCCGCACCCGCGCTGCCGCAGGGCTTGACGATCGTGCGCAGCACGCCGCCGCCCGCCACATCGACCACGCCGTAGGCGTCCGCGCCGAACACGAGCGTGGCGTGCACGTCCGCACCGCGCTTGTCGCCATCGAGCGCGCCCGCATCCTCGCTGTAGACCTTCGTCCCGGCCGGAATCGCGCCGGAGACGGCTGCCGACAGCGTGACGGTCCTGCCCGCGCGGTCGCAGGAGGCGACGGTGTATTCCGTATCGCCGATCATGAGCTTTGCGCCCGCGGTCAGGTAGGCCGCCGCGGCGTCGGTCAGCGCCGCGAGCGTGACGGTCGCGCTGCCGGCGCTGTGGGCTGCGACGGTGGTGTACACGCTCTGCGAGAACACCTTGGCCTCGGTGCTCTCCACGAAGACCACGCCGAACATCCGGCCGATCTCGCCGCTGTAAACGGCCTCCGCGTTCGAGTATTTGGACACATCCTGCCAGAGCGGGTCGCTCTGCAGGTCGTACGTCGCATCCGGCGAGCAGATGCAGATGAAGTGCGGCTTCTTCATGCCGCCGTCCGTCATGGCAAAGGTGCGCGCCTTGGCCTTCTTGAGCGTGCGCACGGCCCTGCGCACCTCGGAGACGGTCAGCACGTCGCTGCCGGTCAGCGCGGCGCGGTTGACCCTGCCGCCGGCATACTGCACGTTCGTGCCGGCGCACATGGCGTCGCGCGTCACCCACTCGATGACCGTGCCGAGCTGTTCGCCGAGCAGCTCCGCGCCGTCGTTGATCACCGCGTCGAAGCCCGTCGTGTCGAGCAGGTCGGACACCTCGATGTAGGCGCCGTACTGTTTGACCTCCGCCTCCACGCGGGACTGCGCCAGGCTCTGCCCGTCCGGCGTCACGCCCTCGGTGAGCGTGAGCCTGTCCGCATCCGGCGTGAACAGCTCATAGCGGCGGAACTCCACGCGCTTGCCGCTGTGCGGCGGGATGCTGCGCTTCTGGCCGTAGCAGGCGTGCACGAGCCGCGTTTTGGCCGTTTCCAGCAGCTTTCTGTCGTAATACTCCTTGCCCAGATGGGTCGTGGAGGCGGTATTGATCGTGGTATTGATGTTGCTCATTCTGTTTGCTTCCTTTCTGTTGTCGGCTGCCGTCCCTTACAGCCGGATTTTGATGCCGCGCTGTGCCGCGCGCTTGAACTGCTGCTCGAGCGCCCGGAAGTCCCTGCTCGACATGGACGCGTAATCGCGCTCCACCGGCGCGCCTGCAGAACCGCGCACGGCCTGCGGCAGTGCCGCGCGGCTCTGCATCTGCAGCGCGAGCCGTTCCCTCGCACGCGTCTCGGCCTCATCGGCGCGGCGCTCAGCCGCATAAACGCGCATGGCCGCCTCCATGGGCAGTTCCTGCGTGAGCTGCAAAAACGCAGCGTCCGTGCACGCGGTTCTCAGGTCAAACCCCTCCGGCACGCTTCCGCTCTGCACGAGCCGGTGCAGCTCATCCACGAGCGCGTCAAAGCGCTCGTCGCCCCGTCCGGCCGGCGCCGCCTCGTCCGCGCCCGCGTCCTGCCGCGCCTCCGTCTGATTCTGCAGCGCCTCCTCGATCGCGCTGCCCTTCCCTGTTTCGGTTCCCTTTTTCATGCTGTCTCTCCGTTTCTCCGTTCATTTTGCTGTTGCTGCTCGTGCAGCTCCTTGAGCACCTGCTCCTTGCCGTCAAACACCATGAGCGAGGCCGCCTGCTCCGGGCGGAGGATGCCCGCCTGCAGCATCTGCAGGATGAGCTCGTTCTGGCTCATGGCCGTGGTCCGGGTCTCCTGCTGCGCCTTGACCGACACATAAAATTCCACCGGCAGCAGCACGCGGCCGGGCGCCTCCCGGAGCAGCATGGCGCTCTCAAACGTGCAGGGCACGCGCCGCCCGTCGATCTCCACCGTGACGCGCCGCGTAAAGAGCGAGAACTCGCGCTCCACCTCGATCTCCATGCGCACCGCGTCGCGGAACGCCTCGTGCAGCAGCCGCGACGCCATGCGCGAGCGCTTGTTGCTCATCTCCTGCATGGCGGCGATGGCCGACGCGGCGGTGATGCTGCCGTTCGCCTGCCCGCGCGAAAAGTCGTTTGCGCCGCTCTCCTGGCGGATGTTCTCGCGCATGGACTGGATATAGCCCACGAGATACGGCGGCAGCGCGGGCGTGGAGAACCACGTCACGCCGGACAGGCTCTCGCCCCGGTGCACATCCTTCGACCAGTCGCGCAGGTCCTCCACGTCGAACCCGGAGGCCTCGGTGACGAGCAGCTTGTTGTGGCTCGCCATGAGCGCGTTCTTGAGCACGATCTGGTCGAGCTTGTCGGCATAGCGCTGCTGCGTTTCGAACAGGTCCACATAGCCGAACCCGAGGCAGGAGCCGCGCCGCACGAACAGCGGCGTGACCACAAACGGGTACATGCCGTGGGCAAAGTAGCCCTCGGGCTTGACGTCACGGCTGTCCCGCAGCACGCGTCCGGCTGAGAGCTGCGCCATGTGCACGCGGTACCGGTCGGCCTCCGCGTCGTACTCGCGCCACCAGTATTCGATGAACAGCAGCGTGTCCCGGCGGTCGCACAGCAGCACATCGTCCTCGGCCGCATCGGCTGCGCGGTACGCATCGTCGGTCAAAAAGGCGGCGTGCTCCGGGAAGTGCGCCTCCATAAACGCGCGCGTCCTGAGGCCGATCTTGAACACCGCCCGCCCGTCCTGCACGTCGGTCGCCGCCGGGTCGAACAGAATGCTGCGCACATCCACGTGCCGGATGAACGCGGAGCCGAGCCCGCCCGCCGCGTGCGGATCGAACCCGACCTCCTGCACCGCATAGCCGCTCACGAGCAGGTCGTGAACGATGCCGCGGTATTCCCGGGCATAACCGGCGGCGTCGTGGTTCTGGCGGATGACCGCCTCGAGCACGCGCGCCACCTGAGCATCCTCCGGCGTTTCCGGCGCGATGACCGCCTCCGGGATGCGGTCCATCAGCTCCGCGCTGATGTTCTCCACCGTGGACTGGATCACCGGCGTCACCGGCCGCGGCTCCTTCGGATCGGTCACGGGCACATCGTGCCAGTGGTCGCCGCGATACATCCTCTCACAGTTGTTCAGCCGCTGCCATTCGCCGGTATAGGCG
>JAQXRK010000063.1 GCA_029218485.1 bacterium
TCTTTGAGCAGCTGCCGGAGCCGCTCCGGGATGCACCGGTCACCGACTTTGGCGACCGGCTCATACTGCAATCCTTTTCCGACATGCATCTGCACGGCGCGCAGTACCCGATGCTTGGATTGGGCATGGATCTGCCGCTGCTCGACTGGCTCGACAACTATGCGTTCCCGGTCGAGGCGCGCTTTTCCGACCCGGTGTTCGCACGGCGCGTCTATGAGCGGCTTGCCAAAGCGCTGATCGACAACGGAACCACGCGCGTTTGCATGTTCGCCTCGCTGCATGCGGATACCACCCTGATTCTGATGGAGGAGCTGGAGCGGGCCGGTGTGACCGGCTATGTGGGCAAGGTCAACATGGATCGCAACGGCAGCGCCGCCCTACAGGAAACGACCGAGGAATCCAAGCGCGAAACACTGCGCTGGCTGGACGGCTGCCGTGACCTTCAGCACATCCGGCCGATCCTGACGCCGCGCTTTACGCCCTCCTGCACGAACGAGCTGATGGCGTGGCTCGGCGCGCTGTCCGGAGAACGGGATCTGCCCGTGCAGTCGCATCTGTCCGAAAACGACGCCGAGATGGCGCTCGTCGGCAAGCTGCACCCGGATTGCGGCCAATACTGGGAGACCTATGCAAAATACGGGTTGTTCCACGGGAAGACGATCATGGCGCACTGCGTGCACAGCGACGAGCGCGAGCGCGCCGCCATGCTGCAGCACGGCGTACTCGCGGTCCACTGCCCCGACTCCAACATTAATATTTGCAGCGGCTTTGCGCCGGTGCGCCAGATGCTTCTCGAGGGCGTGCAGGTTGCGCTTGGCAGCGACATCGCGGGCGGCGCGCTGCTGCCCATGAACCAAGTGATCACTGCGGCCATCCGCACCTCCAAGGCGCGCACCATTATCTCCGACGGCCGGGAGGCGTTCTTAACCGTTGCGGAGGGCTATTATCTTGGCACCACGGCGGGCGCGCAGTTTTTCGGCGCGGGCGCCGGGTTCCACGCGGGTGACCCGCTGCACGCGATTGTGATCGATGAGAGCAGCTTTCCGGAGTCGGTTCGTCCGCTGTCGCTGCGGGAGCGGTTTGAGCGGGCGATCTACCTCATGCAGCCGGAAAACATTGTGGCCTGTTACAGCGAAGGCCGGCGCGTCAAATAGCAACGCGGCGCTGCGGAGGCATAAAAAAGGAACAACGGCACATCCTAACCGGCGTTAGGATGTGTTTTTCTATGCGGCTTTCCACACTCTTGCTGATCTGCCTGTTTCTCTTCGCCTGCACGCACCTGACCGCCAAAACGGCATGGCGGCTGCGCATACAGGACGGCCATATCGCTGCGCTCTCGCTCGCGCTCCTTGCGCTTGGCGCCTTTCCGCTCTCCCTTTCGGCATCGGTCACGGTAAATCCCGCATCCGCCGCGCTGCTGGTGTATGCGCTCTTCCTCTGCCGCGGCCTGCCCGATATTCTGGAGGCGCTGCTGACCGGACTGCTCGCCGGGCTGCTGGGCTGGTGTCTGTGCAGCCTGATCCGCTTTTACGAGATGGGCTTTTTGCTCGCGCTTCCGGCGGCAATCCTGCCCGCGCTGCTCCAGAGCCGAAAGCGAACGGCGCTGCTTGCCGCCACCTGCGCGCCGCTGTTCTACGGCCTGTTCCGCATGCTCGAGGATTGGTACCTGTTCGACTGGCGCACGCTTGCATTCGGCGGCGATATCCAGCTGGACGCGCAGGTCGCAGCCCTGTTTCTGCTCGCTCTGCTCTGGTACCTGCCGCACGGGCGCAGGCGCGGCGAGCGGCGCATACCGCATCCGGTCGGCTGACGTCATTCCACAAAATGAAGCCCAATTTGAAATTTTCAAAAATTTGGGCTTGCATTTTTCCCGCACTCGTGTATAATAGTTTGTGCGAGTGAGGGGTTATAGCTCAGCTGGTTAGAGCGCTACGTTGACATCGTAGAGGTCATTGGTTCGATCCCAATTAATCCCACCAGAACATAATATCCTGCGTTGTTCGTTACGTCTTCGGTTATAAACCCACAGATGAACGACGGGAGCATTCGTTGGAAAGATGAGATCAGGCCCGCTACGGGTGGGAAGATCGAGTCCCCCACCATGCACCCACCTGCCGAGAGGCGGGTATTATAACAAGGGCGGACGGCAATTCGGGATTCTTTATGTGCAAACGTGTTGCGGAATTGTGTAATGGTAGCACCTACGACTCTGACTCGTATTGTCTAGGTTCGAATCCTAGTTCCGCAGCCAAAACAGTACAGATGCCACCGGC
>JAQXRK010000064.1 GCA_029218485.1 bacterium
GCCCGTTTCTTATCGTCCCACCAATCGGTTCGGGATGGGGATGTTGGAAGAGGGCAAACTATCGAGAGCCCCTCCACGCGGTCGCAGCGCCAAGAAAAAGCAAGGTTTGTGATCGGGCAAATATGGGGGCCTTTCGTGGAAGCCGCGGAGCCACTCGGATGCACCTTCAATGCGCACCGGTATTTTCCTGAAGCCGAACCGATCCGGATGCCAACATCTTATCGCAAAACTCTCAGGAAAACAGAAAACCAAGTATTTGGGGCTTTTGTTGCCTGAGTTCGGCAGGGTACGGCTCGCAAAAATAATGTGCCTGCATTTTGCTTTTTGTTTTCATTTGGCTGCTTTTTAAGCACTGCATTACGGAATATATAACGGTGTAATAGACGGTGTAATAGGACGATTTTTATGGTTTTTTACAGGATTTTGCATTATTTATTTACAAATGAAAAGCCCCTAAACCTTAGAGATTTAGGGGCTTTTTGCGTGGTCGAGGTGACTGGATTTGAACCAGCGGCCTTTTGGTCCCGAACCAAACGCGCTACCAAACTGCGCTACACCTCGACATCCGTGGAGCCAATGAGCGGACTCGAACCGCTGACCTGCTGATTACGAATCAGCTGCTCTACCAACTGAGCTACATTGGCAATCGCGCTTATCTATTATAAAAAGAAGCGGCAGACCTGTCAAGTCCTTTTTTCCAGTTTTGCATTTTTTGTCGGACAAACGGGGCGGGAAGGTGCAGACGAACGCCCACCAAAAAACAGCGTGCGTCCGCCCAAAGCCGCCATCACAGCTTGCGCCGGCCCGCTGCTCCCGGCAAGATCGGCGGAATCATCCGAGCGGACACAAAACGCAGAACGGCGCAGCTGCCGTCCTCCGCGCACCGCAAAGCAACGAGCGCCCACCGCAAACCGGCGGGCGCTGTCCAGCGTTGCTATCGGCGATTGCGCCAATCCCCCGCGCAGCGCCCGCGCCCTCCTATGCCTGCATGTGCCTTCCAAATCTTTGCCTGACGCAAGAGAAGGTGGCGGAACGCGCCCCCCCCTGCGCCTTCTAACGGCCGGTTACTCCCTGCGCTGCAGCTGCGCGAGCGTGTCCTGCAGCGCCTTCGGCAGTGGCAGGCCGAGATGTCCCGCGTTTTCCAGAATGGACAGGCCCTCGTTTGCGATATAGAACAGGCAGACCGCTGCGCGCACTGCGCCGTTGGAGCCTTCGAGCAGCCGGTCGAGCAGCGTTGCAAGGCTGACGATCAGCAGGATGACCGCTTTCTTGAGCAGCCCCTTCCAGCCAACCTCGCTCGAGAGCGTTTTTTGCATCACGGCGACCGCCACGCCGGTCGCATAATCGATGCAGACCGCCAGCAGCAGCGCGGCAAGCAGCGCATCCCACGGGCCAAACAGATAGGCGGCCGCACCGCCGAGCACGGCGAGCACGGAGAGCCCCGCTTCCTTTGCGTGTATCATGCCGTTGTTTCCCCCTTTCGTTCAAGAATCGGCCGGCCACCCCACCGGCCGCCTCCAGTGTACCCGACCGGGGGCGCGCGCTCCTCCGATAATTTTTGCGCCGGTTTGGACGGATGGAACGGTCGTTTTGCCGGCTTTTTTTGCTTGCCGGCGGATAAAAACCGGCCGAATTCGACAAATGGGCTTGATTGCGGTAGAATAGAACCGTATACTTAAAATAGGACAATCTGGAGATCGGAGCAAGGACGCAGGATGGATATTATCGGGATTCTATCGTTCTTTGGCGGTGTGGCGCTGTTTCTATTCGGCATGCACGTCATGGGCGAGGCGATCAAGCGGGAAACGGGCGGCAGCATGGAGCAGGTGCTCCACAACCTGACCGCCAGCCGCTTCAAGGGCCTTTTGCTCGGCACCGGCGTGACCGCCGTGGTGCAGTCGTCCGCGGCGACGAGCGTGATCGTGCTGGGCTTCCTCAACGCCGGCATCATGACGCTGCAAAACGCGATCCCCGTCATCATGGGCGCCAATATCGGCACCTGCGCAACATCGTGGATTCTCTGCCTCAACAGCATCTCCGGCGAAAGCCTGTGGGTGCGGCTCGTCAGCCCGGATTGCTTTGTGCCGCTGCTGGCTGCGGTGGGCATGGCTCTGCTCCTCTCCTCGAAGAACAACAACCGCCGCCGCGATGTGGCGGAGATTCTCATCGGCTTCTCGGTGCTCATGTACGGCATGGACATCCTCTCCGGCGCGCTCCGGCCGCTCACACAGTCGGCCTCGTTCGCGGAAGCGATCACGCTGTTCTCCAACCCGTTCATCGGCATACTGATCGGCTTTGGCATCACCTGCGCCACGCAGTCCTCCTCCGCCTCCATCGGCATTCTGCAGGCCGTGTCCGCGACCGGTGCGATCACGTTTTCGGAGGCGCTGCCGATCATACTCGGCGTGAACATCGGCGCGGAGGTGATCGTGGTGCTGTCCGCTGCCGGCGGCAACAAGGACTCCAAGCGCGCGGCGGCCGTCGCAATGCTGTACAACATCATCGGCGCGCTGATCGTGCAGGTCGCTTTTCTGGCGCTGGACGCGCTGGTCCACCCGGGTCTGAGCGACATGCGCATGGGGTATATCCCCGTGGCGGTCACGCACACGCTGTATAAGATTCTGATCGCGCTGATGCTGATGCCGTTTACCAAGCAGCTCATCGCCCTCTCTCGCGTGCTGATCCGCGACGGGCAGGAGAGCTCGCTGTTCCAGGGCCTCGACGAGCGTTTCCTCGACACGCCCTCCATGGCCATCGCGCGCTGCCGCGATCTCGGCAACCGCATGGCAGACCTTGCAAGGGAGAACCTCCTTCAGGCGCTCGATACGCTGGTATCGTACGATGCGAAAAAGATGGAGGAGATCGTGCGCACCGAGGAGCTGCTCGATGAGTTTGAGGACAAGCTCGGCACCTATATGGCAAAGCTGTCCGGCCGGCAGATGACGGATGCGGATGCGCACGAGCTGGCCAAGTTCCTGCACTGTATCGGCGATTTTGAGCGCATCGGCGATCACGCGCTGAACGTGGCCGAATCGGCACAGGAGATCCACGACAAGGGGCTGCGCCTGAGCGAGGAGGCGCGGCGGGATCTTTCGACGCTCATTGCCGCGGTGCGCGAAATGCTTGAGAAGACCATCCATGCGTTCCTGACGAACGATACCGAGGAGGCCATGACGGTCGAGCCGCTCGAGGAGGTCATCGACCAGCTCAAGATTACGCTCAAAAACCGGCACATCACCCGCCTGCAGCATGGCGACTGCACGACGCTGCAGGGCTTTGTGTTCTCCGACCTGCTCATCAATCTGGAGCGCATCTCCGACCACTGCTCCAATATCGCGATCTTCGTGATCCAGAGCCGCGGCGACTCGGTCGACACGCACGACTATGTGCTCAATCTCAAGACGAAGCGGCGCGAAGAATACGACCGCATGGTGCAGCAATACAGCGAGAAGTACGTGGTCGGCTGACGCGCACCGGCAGGCGAGCCGCCCCGGTGGCAGCTTGCGGCTTGGACCGACTTGTGCTATATTGAAAGCAAACAGGGATGGAGGAAAACACACATGATTTCAAGAGCAGCCATTAAGGCAAACGCCAAGGCACAGCTTGGCAACAACTTGTTCGGCAACATCTGGCTCATGGCGCTGGTCGTCGGTCTGGTGTACAGCATCATCATCGGTGCCGCCGGCATGACGTATGCGGGCATTATCATTCTCGTTGGGCCGATGGGCATCGGCCTTGCGTCGGTGTTCATGAACCTGGCGCGCGGTTCCGGCGAAGTGAAGCTCGAGCAGATGTTCACGCGCGGCTTCTCCGAGCAGTTCGGCAGAAACCTGCTGCTTGGCTTCCTGCGCGGCCTGTTCACCGCGCTGTGGTCGATGCTGTTCGTGGTGCCCGGCATTGTGAAGCACTATTCCTACTCCATGTCGTTCTACGTTGCGGCGGATCATCCGGAGTATACGTGGAATCAGTGCATGGACGAGAGCAAGCGCATGACCGCCGGCCATAAGGGCGAGCTGTTCGTGCTGGACCTGAGCTTTATCGGCTGGTTCTTCGTTGGCTCGCTCTGCTTCGGCATCGGTACGCTGTGGGTCATGCCGTATTACAATGCGTCCTGGGCGAACTGCTACGACGCGCTCAAAATGCTGAACGAGGGCACGACCGTCCGGTAAGGGCATCGCGGCGTGGGCCAAAAGCAAAAACGATCCCCGGAAACGCTGGCAACATGCTGCGCTCCGGGGGCTTTTTTTTCGGACGGCCGATTCGCGCCCCGCTCGGTGGCAGATCGGTGCGGCGAAAGGCCGCACGCAGCTGTGGATCCGCCGGCCAACGCATGGCAGTCCCCAAAGTGGAGAGGATTGCCAACATTTGCTTGCAAACGGGTCAAATCCATGGTATGGTATAAAGAAGCCGATGTATTCACTGCAGGTTGTGTTGCTGCGGAGGACAGAGGCACCGGGGAAGGACATGGGAGGTATGCATATGGGAAGGCTGAGAACGGCCGGACGTACCACGCGCCTTGGCGCCATGCTTTTGGTGCTGGCAATGGTGCTGACGCTCATACCGGCAGCGGCGTTCGCTGCGGGGTTTGAGGATTACATCACGTTCACCAACAGCAGGACGGGCAATCAGAAACTGGAGATCATCGTCAACGTGGACGGAACCGAGGCGGCGCGGTATACCTATTCGAAAGCGCGGCTGCTCGGCAGCACAATCCGCTTCCAGTCCGTCAATTCTGCCTATGATATCCGCGGTTACAGCATGAACAGCTACTGCCAGTACAACGAGTCAACGGGGTGGCTCACCTGCAACTCCAACCGGGGCGCCATCACCATCGATCTTCGTTCGAAGCACACCGTGACCGTGCAGTATGTGTATGCCGACAACAGCGAGAGCAATCCCTCGATCCCGACAAAGACGGCAGAGAAATACACGATTTATCACGGCGAGGAGTTCACC
>JAQXRK010000065.1 GCA_029218485.1 bacterium
ATGAGGATGCTGTGGCGGACATGCAGGATGCCGGCATGGCCTATCTCTACGAACGGGGATTTCTCCGCTATGAGATATCGAATTTTGCAAGAGAGGGCTACGCCTGCCGCCACAACCTGAATTATTGGAGAAACGGCGAATATCTGGGGCTGGGCGTGGCGGCGCACGGGGCGATGCACATCGACGGCGTATGGACCCGGCGCGCGAATGTGGAAACCGTTGGCGCGTATGCAGCGGCGCTGCGGGCGGACCGGCTGCCCGTGCAGGAGACGCTCACGCCCGTATGCGCGGAGGAGATGTTCGAAACGGTGATGCTGGGGCTCAGAACCGTGCGGGGCGTATCGCTGCCGGATTTCAAGGAGCGGTTCGGCATCTCCCTCTTCGACGCCTATCCGGATGCGGTTGCGGAGCTGCGGCGGCTCGGCTGGACGAGCGAAACGGCGGATGCCTTTTCGCTCAACGCGCGCGGCCTCGACCTGCAAAACGAGGCGCTGCTGCTGTTCGACCCGTGACCGGCCATGTGCCATGGAGCAGGAACCTGCCGGCACAACCGCCGGGACAGACGCATACTTCGCTGCCCATGCGCTGCCATATCATATAGCGAGCGACGGATCACCGGCATCAGCACCGCGGATGCGGACCCTTCTGCAGGCGGCCTGCCGGTTTCTCGATTTGGCAGCCTTTTCGCGCGCATCGCGGGCGCCCGTGGCGCTCTGAGCCGACTGAACGGGAAACGGACGCGCTCCAAAATGCACCCGTTCTGATTTCACCGGATTGTCACATTTTTGCAACAGCGCTTACTTGACTTTACGGCCGGTTAGCGCTATTCTTTTCATAACGGTTAGCACTCATGAAGAACGAGTGCTAACAACGAGGAAAGGGGGCGAAAACGGTGGAGCTGGATGCAAGAAAGCTGAGAATTCTCAAAGCGATTATCGACGAGTACATACTCTCCGCCGCGCCCGTCGGTTCACGCTCCATCAGCCGCCGCAGCGGACTGAATCTCTCGAGCGCCACCATCCGCAACGAGATGGCGGATCTGGAGGAG
Organism: bacterium; assembly: GCA_029218485.1. Classification (GTDB taxonomy): domain Bacteria; phylum Bacillota; class Clostridia; order Christensenellales; family CAG-138; genus Aphodomorpha. Next base: position 1,049 of record JAQXRK010000065.1, read on the forward strand.
ATGGGGTATCTGGAGCAGCCGCACACCTCGGCGGGCCGCGTGCCGTCTGACAAGGCGTATCGCCTGTATGTGGACAGCATGATGCACCGCAGCCAGCTGACTTCGGATGAGATGAAGCTCATCCGGCGGTATTTTACCAAGCGGATCGACGAGCTCGAGGCCGTCATGCAGCAGACGGCGCAGGCGCTCTCCGATGTCACGCAGTATACCGCCGTTGTGCTGCCGCCCGCGCTGGATTATAACCGGCTCAGGCATGTCCAGCTCGTTCCGCTCACGGAGGGGCGCGCGCTGCTGGTCGTTGTCACGGACACCGGGTTTGCGCGCGACGCCATCATCCATGTGCCAAGCTACATGCGCACGGATGAGCTCGAGCAGCTCTCCCACCTGTTGACTGCGCGGCTGTACGACTGCCGCATGGATATGGTCGGGGACCGGATCCGGACGGAGCTGAGCGCGGAGCTTCGGGAGCGCAAAGCGTTTCTGACGCAGATCGTGGAAACGATCCAGCGGCAGATGGCGCCGAACGCGCGCAGCGTGGAGCTCTCCGGAGCGACCAATATGCTGCACTATCCGGAGTACAGCGATATGAACAAGGCAAGAACGTTCCTTGCCGCCATCGAGGGGCGCGACGCGCTCTACGGAATGCTGAAAAAGGCCAGTACGCTGGAGTTTTCGATCACCATCGGCTCGGAAAACGAGCTCGAATCGCTGCAGGATTGCAGCGTTGTCACGGCAACCTATCGCATCGGCGATATGCCCATGGGCTCGCTCGGCGTCATTGGCCCGACCCGCATGAATTACGGCAAGGTGCTCTCGGTTCTGGAGTTCATGCAGCGGAGCCTGAGCGAAGTATTGAGCAATTATACCGAGGAGGACGAACAGTAAATTGAGCAAGAAGAAGGACGCGACTGTAGAAACCGTGGAAGTGGAAGAGAAGGCGGAGCAGAAGCCGCAGGAGACTGCAAAAGCGGAGACCGCGCAAACTGAGCCGGAAACCTATGTTCTGACCGCGGAGGAGATGAAGACGGCGCGCGAGCGCATCGAGAGCCTCCAGAGGGAGAAGGAGGAAACCGTCGCCCTGCTGCAGCGCAATCAGGCGGATTTTGACAACTACCGGCGCCGCAACGCCACGGTTCGGACGGACAGCCTCGAGGAGGGCCGGCGCGAGTGCATCAAATCGCTTCTGCCGGTGCTGGATAATTTTGATCGCGCTATGGAAAATGATTCCGCAGAGGATTCCTCGTGGCGCGAGGGCGTGAAGCTGGTACATCGTCAGCTGCTGGAAACGCTGCAAAAAATGGGTATGAGCGAGATCGACACCTCGGGTAAGTTTGATCCCAATATCCATGAGGCGGTCATGCAGGAGGCGGTCGAAGGCATGGAGAGCGGAGCGATCATCGCGGTGTTCCAGAAGGGGTACCGCGTGGGCGACCGGATCATTCGTCATAGCATGGTCAAGGTTGCGGAATAATAAAAGCGTTTGATAGGAAAGAGTAGGAGGACTTGAATTATGGGTAAAATCATCGGTATCGATTTGGGCACCACCAATTCCTGTGTGGCCATTCTGGAGGGCGGTCAGCCCGTCGTCATCCCCAATGCTGAGGGTGGACGCACCACGCCGTCCGTCGTCGCTTTCAAGGACGGAGAGCGGCTCGTCGGCACGATTGCAAAGCGTCAGGCCATCACCAACCCGGAGCGCACGATCTCGTCGATCAAGCGCGACATGGGCTCGGACCGCAAGGTTCGCATCGACGGCAAGGACTATACGCCGCAGGAGATCTCGGCCATGATCCTGCAGAAGCTCAAGCAGGAAGCGGAAGCGTATCTGGGCGAGACGGTGACGCAGGCCGTCATCACCGTGCCGGCATACTTCACGGACAGCCAGCGCCAGGCCACGAAGGATGCGGGACGCATCGCGGGCCTCGAAGTGCTGCGCATCATCAACGAGCCGACGGCGGCTTCGCTCGCTTACGGCCTCGATAAGGAGAGCAACCAGAAGATTCTGGTGTACGACCTTGGCGGCGGTACGTTCGATGTTTCGATCCTTGAGATCGGCGACGGCGTGTTCGAAGTGCTGGCCACGGCGGGCAACAACCGCTTGGGCGGCGACGACTTCGACCAGCGCCTGATGGACTACATCGCGGATGATTTCAAGAAGAACAACGGCATCGACCTGCGCAACGACAAGATGGCCATGCAGCGCCTCAAGGAAGCGGCGGAGAAGGCGAAGATCGACCTTTCCGGCGTGATGCAGACCAATATCAACCTGCCGTTCATCACGATGGACGCCTCCGGCCCGAAGCATCTGGACATCACGATCACCCGCGCCAAGTTCAACGAGCTGATCGCGGACCTGATCGACAAGACCCGCGTGTGCGTGCAGAAGGCCATGCAGGACGCCGGCCTGAACGCCTCGCAGATCGACAAGGTCATCCTCGTGGGCGGCTCCTCCCGTATCCCGGCCGTGCAGGAGATGGTGAAGAACATCACGAACAAGGAGCCCTTCAAGGGCATCAACCCGGACGAGTGCGTCGCAATCGGCGCCGCCATTCAGGGCGGTGTGCTCGGCGGCGAGGTCAAGGACATTCTGCTCTTGGATGTCACGCCGCTGTCCCTCGGCATTGAGACCGTCGGCGGCGTATTCACCCGCCTGATCGACCGCAACACGACGATCCCGACGAAGAAGAGCCAGATCTTCTCCACCGCCGCGGATGGACAGACGAGCGTTGAAGTCCATGTGCTGCAGGGCGAGCGCGAGATGGCGCAGTACAACAAGACGCTGGGCCGCTTCCAGCTGGCCGGCATCGCACCGGCGCCGCGCGGCGTGCCGCAGATCGAGGTTTCGTTCGATATCGACGCCAACGGCATCGTGCACGTATCCGCAAAGGACCTCGGCACCGGCAACGAGCAGCAGGTTACGATCACCGCTTCGAGCAATCTGAACGAGGACGAGATCAAGCGCGCGGTCGAAGAGGCCGAGCGTTTCGCCAGCGAGGATAAGAAGCGCAAGGAAGAGGTCGAGGTTCGCAATCAGGCCGACCAGCTCGTCTATACGACGGAGAAGACCGTCAAGGAGATGGAGGGCAAGCTCGACGCGGCCGACAAGAGCAACATCGAGTCGGCGGTTGCGGATGTCAAGAAAGCGCTCGAGGGCGATGACATCGAGGCGGTCAAGAAGGCGAACGAGCATCTGACCGAGGTCAGCTACGCAGCGTTTGGCAAGGTCTATCAGCAGGCCGCGCAGGAACAGCAGGCGCAGCAGGCGAACGGCACGGCGGATGCGCCGCATGACGACAATGTCGTCGACGCCGATTATGAGGTCGTCAACGACGATAAATAAGCGCATTCGACAGAGTAAAAAGGAGCATAGGGAGAAGGCGCGGCTCTGCCGCGCCTCAGCCCGTCAAAACGCGTTTCCATGGCGGTCCTGCGCGAGCGGGATCATAGCCATGCGCGACAAATGCAACGGTTCCTTTTCTGGATTGCGGTTCCGTTTTGACACAGCAGAACGGATGCCGCTTTTTGATGAATGTTTGCTGGCAAGAGGTGAGGGGTAGTGGCAGACAAGAGAGATTATTACGAGGTATTGGGCGTACCGAAAACGGCCACGGAAGCGGAGATCAAGAGCGCGTTCCGAAAGCAGGCGAAGACCTGCCACCCGGATCTACATCCGGGAGACAAGGAGGCGGAGGCCCGCTTTAAGGAGCTCAACGAGGCGGCGGAGGTGCTATGCGACGCCGATAAGCGCGCCAAATACGATCAGTTCGGCCATGCGGCGTTCGATCCCAGCATGGGCGGGCAGAACCCGTTTGAGGGCGGTTTTGGCGGTTTCGGTTTTTCCGATATCTTCGATCAGATGTTCGGCGGCGGCTTTGGCGGCTCCTCGAGAGCGGCGAACGGGCCGGTCGCGGGAAACGATCTGCGCTACAGTCTGACGCTCACCTTTGAGGAGGCGGCGTTCGGCGTCAAGCGGGAGATCCTCATTCCGCGCGAGGAAGCCTGTGACACCTGCAACGGCACCGGCGCAAAGCCCGGCACGGAGCCGGTGCGCTGCACCACCTGCGGCGGAACCGGTCAGGTGCGCTCCCAGCAGAACACGATCCTCGGTTCGTTTACCTCCATGCGGCCGTGCTCGGCGTGCCATGGAACGGGCAAGATCATCAAGGAGCCCTGCCAGACCTGCCGGGGCAGCGGCCGCGTGCGCAAGAACAAGCGCATCGTCGTCAGCGTGCCTGCCGGTATCGACAACGGCCAGACCATCAGCATGCGCGGCGAGGGCGAAGCGGGAAAGCGCGGCGGTCCGCGCGGCGACCTGTACGTTTCGATCACCGTCCGCCCGCATAAGCTCTTCCAGCGCCGGGGCTATGATCTCTATCTCGAGCTGCCGATTCCGTTTACAACGGCGGCGCTCGGCGGGGACATCACCGTGCCGACGCTCAAGGATTCGGTGCGGTATACGGTGCCTGCGGGAACGCAGTCCGGTACAACGTTCCGGCTGCGGGAGCAGGGCGTCCCGCGCCTGCACAATCAGGGGCGGGGCGATATGCTGGTGACGGTCACCATCGATGTGCCCAAGAAGCTGACGGAGGAGCAGAAGCATCTGCTCGAGCAGTTTGCAGCGACGCAGAACGGGGGAAAGACGAAGCCCGGCAAGAAGGGCATCTTCTCCAAGCTGCGGGAGGATGCGGAAAAGTAAACTGGAATCGAAAACAGCGCCCGCTGACAGCGGGCGCTGTTTTTTCGATATGGGCATATGGAACGGAGCTGCTGCAGGGCTGCACGGCATGAAAGCCGTGCAGCCCTGTCATTGGTTTTGGACAGCCGTTTCGCGGCCGTGCGGCGCAGTGGGAAGACCGGATGGAAGCGCCGCGAGCCGCGAACCTGCTGCAGAGACGGGGATGTACAGCCCGCAGCGGCGGTTTATTCGTCGCGCAGCACTTCCCACAGAATCCGGTACAGCCCTTCCGGGTTTTCCAGCATCATCATGTGGCAGGCATCCGGAACAAAGCGGAGTATCATCCTCTGCAGCGCATCCTCCGGCAGAAGGAGGTCCTGCATTCGATCCGCATAATCCGGCACGCCCCGATCTCCATAGATCGCCCAGACCGGCTGGGAGATGCCGCGCAGCAAACCGGTGTAATCAAACGATTTCTGGAGCGCGCTGCGCAATCCCGGGTTGTAGAACGCGCCCTCCTCCCGCAGCATCGGGAGCACGAGGTCGCCGAGCGTCTCCATGTGCGCCGGCGTCATGAGGTTCCTATAGAACGGCCCCGCGGGCTTCAGATTGGTATCCAAAAGGACGATCCGGCCGAGGTTCATGCCATCGTGCGCCAGCTGTAGCGCCAAAATGCCGCCGAGGCTGTGCCCGATCACCGCCCGATAAGCGCGGTCATGGAAGCATTCGTACACCCACGCGGCAATGGCTTCCGGCCTTTCGGCCATGGTGGTGATATCGTGCGGATAATCGGGCGCATCGATCTCATAGTCCTTCAGATACGGGCGCAGCCGGTCCCATATCCGGGATGTGCAATGCGCGCCGGGAAGCAGCAGAAGCCGCATGAAAAAACCTCTTTTCTTCCGTGCTGAGGCGGTGACGGGTTGTTTGCACACCGTCAAAAAAAGCGCGTGCGTTCAGGGGAGCGCAGCCGCGCTTTTGTCAGCAAACTGAAAAACTGTTATCGGAAACGGGAGTGCGTATCCGAGTGTAAGCGGGGCTTGCAAAACGCAGCCCGTCACAGCCGGAAAAATGCCTGATGGCCGAGCGCGTCAACGATCTGCAGCACCGGCGCGGGCACATTGTCCATCTCAAACTTCAGCGGCAGCTTGGGCGCGCAATCGACCGTCTGCGGGTGGAAGCAGGCGCCTTCCGCCGTGCCCAACGCCGCATATACGAGCGGATAATCCGTGGAAAACCGGGCCGTCGTCACCTGCACGCGGCAGCGGTTCCCATTGTGGCGCACGCTGTAGTCGAGCTCCGCCGGCGTGTCGTCCCCGGCATAGGAGAGGCGCAGGTCGTGCTCGCCCTCAAACAGGGAGAGCACGCTGCCGCATGCGAGCTGCCGTGCGCGCAGCGTATACAGCGCAAACGGGGAGGCGTCGACCGCGACAAACCGCCTGCCCAGCTTGCTCGCCGCCGCGGCGGTGGTGCCGCTGCCGGAGAACAGATCCATCACCAGATCGCCCGGCCGGCTGGAGGAGAGCAGAATCCGCCGAAGCAGCGCCTCGGGCTTCTGCGTGCCGTAACCCACGCGCTCCTTGTCGCGCTGCTGCAGGTGCTCGATGTCCGACCAGACGTCGGTCGGATAGATCGGCGTGTCCTCATAATAGGTGTAGAGCTTGCCGCCGGAGCGGATGGTGAAGCAGATGCGCCCGTCCTCGTCGATGAACCGCTTCATATGGTTGCGGCGCTCCGGCCCGCGCGGCATGCCGACGGCGGAGATATTGAAAAACACCTTGGCGCTCTTCCGGTAGAACAGAATGGTATCGTGCTTGCGCGGAAAGTGGCGCGTGCTGCGCCCGCCGGACTTGTACGACCAGATGATTTCGTTCATGAAATTCGTTTTGCCGAAGATGTCGTCGAGCATCAGGCGAAGCTGAGCGCTCATGCGGTAATCGATGTGCAGGTACAGGCTGCCGCTGTCCGAGAGGAGCTTCCGGCAGGCCGTCAGGATGCCGCGCATCCATTCGAGATAGGCGCCCTCCTCGAGCCGGTCTTCAAAGGCCGGGAGCTTCAGGCTCTTTTTTCCCTTTCCAAGGCGCAGATGGAAGGTGTCGCCCGTGCCGAACGGTGGGTCGAGATAGATCAGCTGCACCGTGCCGCCGTATTCATCGATCAGCTGGTCGAGCACGTTCTCGGCGCGCGCATGGATAAAGCGTCCGGGGCCGCCGTTCTGATGCAGTTCTTCCGTGCAGCGGATACGCATAGATACCTCCCATGAGATTCTTCCATACTGGTTTGTGTCGTGATTTGTATAATATTCATTGTATCCTGTTTTCCGGTACAAAACAAGTGAAATATACGCCGTTTTGCCCACATATAGTTGGATTGACAGGGACAGGCGATCCGGGCGCAACCCGAAGGAATTTCCCTGGAAAGGAACGGGTATTACAGATGCAGCAACAGAATTGGAAGAGAGATTTGGTGCCCTATCTGCCGACGCGCGTGCAGGAGATGCTGCACACCGTTGCCGACGATGCGCCGATCGAGGAGATCCGGCTGCGGGCGGGCCAGCCGCTGCAGCTCTGCTTTACGGGGTTTGAACGGCTCATCTATGCCGTCGGCGGCCGGCCGGCCGTCAGCGGCGAGGATTGCGCGGACACGCTCGCGCGCATCTGCGAGCAGTCGATCTACGCATGGGAGGAGGAGCTGAGAAACGGGTTTATCACCCTGCCGGGCGGGTATCGCGTGGGCGTGTGCGGCCGCGCGGTCGGGCAGGACGGCCGCTTGGAGCGAATCACGGACATCACATCGCTGAACTTCCGCATCAGCCGTGCGATCGAGGGCGTCTGCACGCCGCTGCTGCCGCTGCTGGCGGATGGCGGCCTGCCCTGTTCCACGCTGGTGCTCTCCGCACCCGGCTGCGGGAAGACCACGCTGCTGCGCGACCTTGCCCGCAGATGCGCCTATGGCGCGCCCGGCATACGGCCCTGCCGCGTTGCGATCGTGGATGCGAGGTACGAGCTGTCCGGGAGCGTGCGCGGCGTGCCGCAGTTTGACCTCGGGCCGCGCACCGATGTTCTCACCGGCAGCAGCAAGGCGGAGGGCATGCGGCTGATGATCACAACGATGTCCCCACAGGTGCTCGTGGCGGATGAACTCAGCACGGAAGCGGATGTAAGCGCGGCCATCGAGGCCGCGGCCTGCGGCGTCCGGCTGCTCGCGGGCGTGCATGCCGGCGGTCCGGAGGCGCTGCTGAGCCGGCCGCCCATGCGGGAGCTGCTGCGGGCGAAGCTGTTCGACCGGTATGTGCTGCTGGGGCGCAGCCGGGGCGTGGGAACGGTGGAGGGCGTGTTCAACGCAGAGCTTCGGTGCATCGGGGAGGGAGCAGCGGTATGCAGCGAGCAATCCTTGTAACGGCCGTGTTTTTGGGCAGTACGTTCCTCGGCTGGAGCAGCGCCAAAAGGCTGCGCCTGCGCAGGGATACGCTCCGCGCGATGATGGACAGCATCAAGCGGCTGCTTATGCTGATGGCCTATACGCACCAGCCGCTGCACCAGCTCGTGGAGCGGTGCGCAACGGGCGCGGCGGAGCCGGCGCTGACCGCGTTTGCCGCCGCGCTCAAAAAGCGCGAAAGGGCACAGCAGGCGTGGCAAACGGCCGAGGATTGGGCGCTGCTCCACGACCGTGGGTTTGCTGCGCTGCATCCCGGGGATCGGGAAACGCTCCGGTCGTTTATGGGCGTGCTGGGCACGGCGGATCTGAACCGGCAGCAGCAGAGCGCGGCCATGGCGGTCGCGGCGCTGGAGCAAAGCCTGTCGGATGCGGAAGCTGCGTGCAGCAGCAAGGGGCGCGTCTACCGCGCCATGGGGGTTCTCTGCGGCGCTGCCGTCTCCATTCTGCTGTTATAGCGAGGTGCTTATGGGGGTAGAAATCCTCTTCAAAATTGCCAGTCTGGGCGTGATTGCGGCGATCATCACGCAGCTTTTGAAGCAGAGCGGGCGCGACGAGATCGCGACCATTGCGGCCATCGCCGGTCTGATCATCGGGCTGCTGATGATGCTCGACATGATCGAGGAGCTGTTCAACAGTGTGAAGCAGGTTTTCAACCTGTATTAGCGGAGGAGAGCATGCGCATTTTTACGATTGTAGGCATCGCGATACTCGGCGTTTCGCTTGCCGTGACCGTGCGCAGCTTCCGGCCGGAGCTTGCCGTGCTGGTCGGGGTCGTGACCGGCGGCGTGGTGCTGCTGAGCGTGATCGGCGAGCTGACCGGGCTCATCGATACCCTGAGGACGCTTGCCGAACAGTACGGCGTGGATACGGGCTATATCGGCGTGCTGCTCAAGATCATCGGCATTGCGTATATTGCGCAGTTCGGCGTGCAGCTCTGCAAGGACGCCGGGGAGGGCGCCGCCGCCGCGAAGGTGGAGCTCGGCGGCAGAATTCTGATCCTGTCCGCGGCGCTGCCTGCCGCGGTTCAGATGCTGTCCGCCGCTGCCGATCTGCTCGGCCGGGCAATGCCATGAAACGGCTTGCCGCGGCGCTCTTCCTGCTGCTCCTCTGCCTGCTGCTCCCATCATGGGCACAGGCTGCGCTGGAAGAGGAGGGGGAGGCGGAGCAGCCGGATCTCTCCATCGAGGACGGCGTGGATGCCTGGATGGGGGAGCTGGATCTGACCGGCTGGCAGGCGTTTTTCGATACGCTGCCGGAGGAGGTGCGCTCGCTGTGGGCCGGGGTGCCGGTCGGGGATTTGATCGACACCTGGGCGCAAAGCGGCATGGAGGGCGGCTGGGAGTCGCTGCTGCGGGGGCTTGGGGATCTGCTGGCCGGGGAGGCGCGGCGCGGCTCGGGACTGCTTCTGGCGTTCATGGGCCTGTCAATCCTGTGCGCCCTTGTGAACGCCCTCTCAGCGGGAAAGGAAAGCGGCGTGCAGGAGACGGCCGGGTTCGTCTGCCGGTGCTTTGCGATGACGGTGGTGCTGACGGGCTCGCTTTCCGCCGTGACGCTCGTTCTCGGGTGCATGGATGCGCTGGTGCAGTTCATGCAGCTGGCGCTCCCGGTGCTCATGACCCTGCTCACGGCGATCGGGGGCGTGCTGTCGGCGGGGGTGTTCCAACCGGCCATGGCGCTGCTCTGCGACGGCGTCTCCACCGCGATGCGGACGGTCGTCGTGCCGCTGTCGCTCTTTAGCAGCGTGCTCGGCATGATCGGCGCGCTCAGCAGCCGCATTCGCGTGCATGAGATGGCCGGGCTGATGAAGCGC
>JAQXRK010000066.1 GCA_029218485.1 bacterium
TATGGCCGAAGAGGGCGGCCTGTATGCAACTTTGCCGAAACCGTTCTTCGTTTCCACGCTGCAGCAGAGCCTGGAGCGGCTGCTGCACACGGATGTGCCCGGCGCAAAGCCGCAGGAGCGCCCGCCGCTCGAGGGGCTGCGTTTCCTGATCGCGGAGGACAACGATCTGAACGCCGAGATCCTCAGCGAGCTGCTGCAGGACATGGAGGGCGTCCGCTGCTGCCGCGCGGCCAACGGCTGGGATGCGGTCGCCATGTTTGCATCCTCGGAGCCGGGGAGCTATGACGCCATCCTCATGGATGTTCAGATGCCCGGCATGAACGGCTATGAGGCGACGAGAGCCATCCGTGCCGGCAATCACCCGGACGCGGCCACGATCCCCATCATTGCGATGACGGCCAGCGCATTCTCCGAGGATGTTCAGGAAGCGCTCGAGGCCGGTATGGACGCATATATCCCCAAGCCGGTCGATATGGATGTCCTTAGCCAAACGATCTGCTCCCTTTTGAAGCGTTAGCTGCCCGCATGTGCGACTTTGCCGGCGGCGCAAAGTAGCGCTATGGTAGCACATCCCGTGATATACTGTCGGAAAACAAATCATTCAAACGAATTCTGAAGGGCATGAGGCTTTGCACGATGAGGACACTGCTTGTAGACGATAACCGGCTCTCGCTGGACATCCTGCATGAGATATGCACGGCTTCTCCGTTTGTGCAGATTGCCGGAGCGTTTACCGATCCGATAGAAGCGCTGGATTTCGTTGAAAAGAACGCCATCGATTTTGCGCTGCTGGATGTGGAAATGCCGAAAATGAACGGGATTGATCTGGGCAAGAGGCTCCGCGCGCTCTATCCGAAGCTGGTGCTGATCTATGTCACCGGGCGGGAGGACGCCTGCCTCGATGCCGTGCGAATGAAGGCCGATTTCTATGTCTGCAAGCCGTTCAACCGGAAGGATATTCTGGAGGCGATCGAGCGGGCGCAGCTGCTCTCGGCGCGCCAGCCCCAGCAGACCATCGTCCGCGCCTTCGGCCGCTTCGATGTGTTTGCCGCGGCAACGCTCATCCACTTCCCCAACGCGAAATCGAAGGAGCTTCTCGCGCTGTGCGTGGACCGGCGCGGCAGCGCCGTTTCCATGGAGGAGGCGATCGACCGGCTCTGGCCGGACACGCCCTATGATGAAAGGGCCAAAAAGCGGTACCGCAAGGCGGTTCTGATGCTGCATCATACGCTGGAGATGCATGGCATTCCGGACATCTTCGTCAGCAGGCGCGGCCAGTGCTACATCCGGCCGGAAAAGCTCCTCTGCGATTATTACGACTATTTGAAAAATCCCGGGGCGGAGCCGCCGGAGGAGTACATGTTTCCATATCCCTGGGCGGAGGAAACCCTGGCGCAGCTCTTCTTTTCCCACGCGCACACGGATGTTCTGTTTGCGGAATAACACCGCCTGACCCTCTGCCCACAACCGGAAAACAGCGGGCTTTGCACGCAAAAAACAGAAATGCAAGGACGCCCGGCTGACCGGGTATCCATAGAGCAAAACGGATCCGAAGGGGGAAACAGTATGCAGTCAAATAACCACGCGGAAAGGTCTGATGAACGGTACATCATTGAACAGGCCCTTTTGGATCTGGGCGTTCCGCCGCACTTAAACGGCTTCTTCTATCTGCATGACGCCATCGGCATTGCGCTTGCGGTCGGGGGAAAGGTCCGAAACATGGTCATCTATGCGGCGCTGGCGGAGCAGTATCATGTCAGCAAATCCATCATTGAGCGCTCCATGCGCCACGCCGTGCGCGTCACCTTTGAGCGCAGCATTTCCAGCCTGCAGACCGAATGGTTCGGCAGCTTTGTGGACCTGCGATACGACCGGCCGACCAACTCGGTTTTCATTGCTGTTGTTGCGGCACAGACTCGCCACAGGCTGGCGGAGGCGGGCAGGCAGAGCGCCATGCCCGACGGGCAGCCGAAGGCTTCGTAACCCCGCAGCATAGCGGCGTTCGGGGCAGGGGCGCTGGCAAGGCAGAGCGCGCCCGGGATTGCCGAGCCGCCTATCCGTTGGATTTGGACACTCCCTCACCGGCGGCCTGCAGGGAATGGATGGCGGTGATCGTCTGCGCATACTCCGCCTGCACCTGCCGCAGCAGAATGGGGATGTCCGCACTTTTTCCACCCCGCAGGGCATATTCCAGGCGCTCGCTCGCCGCCCCGAGCCGGACAAGCCCCAATAGCCGGCTGGTTCCCTTGAGCGAATGGGCCGCAAGCTGCGCGCTCTTTTCATCCTGCCGTTCCAATGCGGCGGAGAGGTCGGCAAAGCTGGTGTCCGCCAGAAATTTTACGAGGTACTTCTCCAGACGCGCCTCGGTACCAAAGCGGTTCAGCGCATCCGCATAATCTGCGTGCAGCAGCGCATAGCAGGTTTTCAACACGATCCTTCACCCTCTTTCGTGGAATGGGGCAATCCCCCGGAATGGTTTTGCGTCCCTGTTGTCATGATGCCTGTGCTGTGGATTCGATGAGCCGGGCAGCAGACGCAGCATAAAGCCCGGCCCGTTGTACCGGTTCGCCGTATTTTTCGTGTTCCGCCGGCGTGCTGTTCCGCAGCGTTCCCGAGGTGTTATACGAAATCGTCTGCCGGTTTGATGATCCGGGCCATCGCGCTTATGAGAGGCTGCGACCGCTCCGCTGGGGCACCCGTGGATCGTGTCATGCAGGCTGGGGCGATGATGTCTGTGGATTCAGGAACGGAAAGGACTGCAGAAGCGACCGCTCGCCCGCGGAAGGGCAATGCGCCGACACTCTGAGAATCGGCAAGCGCATCGATTTTGTGCATTATAGCTGATCCTGACCGGTGCTGTCAATGGAAAAGCATCGCTGAAAGAGCATCTGCCCCGTCGCAGAAGGCGCCGCCGCGCAGGGAGTCGGTGAGCAGCCGCATGCAGTTTCCCGCCGGGAAGGTTCCTATGGCCTG
>JAQXRK010000067.1 GCA_029218485.1 bacterium
AAGCGCATGGTGGAGCGCGTTTCCCCAGAGGTTTGGGGCGTGCTCGAGGATGTCATCAAGGACCATCCCGTCATGCTCAACCGCGCGCCTACGCTGCACCGCCTGGGCATTCAGGCGTTTGAGCCGGTGCTCGTCGAGGGCCGCGCGATCAAGCTCCATCCGCTCGTGTGCACCGCGTTCAACGCGGACTTCGACGGCGACCAGATGGCCGTGCACGTGCCGCTGTCCGTGGAGGCGCAGGCGGAGGCCCGCTTCCTCATGCTCGCGAGCAACAACATTCTGAAGCCGCAGGACGGCCGCCCCGTCGTTTCCCCGACGCAGGACATGGTCATCGGCTGCTACTACCTGACCATGGAGCGCCCGGGCGCCAAGGGCGAGGGCAAGATCTTCTCGTCCGAGGACGAGGCGATCATGGCCTATCAGACCGGCGACGTTGCGCTGCAGGCGAAGGTTCGGGTGCGCATTGCGCGCGAGTGGCAGGGCGAAACGCACCGCAAGGTGATCGACACCACCGTCGGCCGCCTGCTGTTCAACAACGCGATTCCGCAGGACCTCGGGTTTGTCGAGCGCAACACGCTGGACGATATGTTCCTGCTGGAGATCGACCATCTGGTTGTGAAGAAGGATCTCGGCAACATCGTTGACCGCTGCTACCGCAAGCACGGCCCGACCAAGACCTCCGAAACGCTGGACCGGATCAAGAAGCTTGGCTTCACCTATTCCACCCGCGGCGGCATCACCGTCGGCTTCCAGGACATTCAGGTTCCGGCGGAGAAGAAGGTGTTCCTCGCCGAGGCGGAGAAGCAGGTCGATGAGATCGACAACCTGTTCCGCATGGGTCTGCTCTCCAACAAGGAGCGCCGCGACCGCGTGATCAAGGTCTGGGAGGCCACGACCGAGAAGGTTTCCACGGCGTTGATGAACTCGCTCGATCCGTTCAACCCGATCTACATGATGGCCAACTCCGGCGCGCGCGGTTCCACCGCGCAGATCCGCCAGCTCGCGGGCATGCGCGGCCTGATGGCCGACCCGTCCGGTCAGATCATCGAGGTGCCGATCCGGGCGAACTTCCGCGAGGGCCTGTCCGTGCTCGAGTTCTTCATCTCCTCGCACGGCGCCAGAAAGGGTCTGGCCGATACGGCTCTGCGTACGGCGGACTCCGGCTACCTGACCCGCCGCCTCGTCGACGTTTCGCAGGATGTGATCGTCCGCGAGGAGGACTGCTACGCCGAGCGCGGCGAAGCGCCCAAGGGCATGGTCATCACCGAGATCCGCGAGGGCAACAAGCTCATCGAGCCGCTCAAGGCGCGCGTGATCGGCCGCTATACGGTCGAGCCGGTCGTCGACCCGACCACCGGCGAGCTGATCGTCGGCGCGGACGAGATGATCTCGTTTGAGCAGGCGGAGCGCATTGAGAAGGCCGGCGTCAAGAGCGTGGTGTGCCGCAGCGTGTTCACCTGCCGCTCCGACCACGGCGTGTGCGCCAAGTGCTACGGCGCCAACCTCGCCACCGGCGGCAGCGTCGATATCGGCGAGGCGGTCGGCATCATCGCCGCACAGGCCATCGGCGAGCCGGGCACGCAGCTCACGATGCGTACGTTCCATACCGGCGGCGTTGCATCCGCCGAGGATATCACGCAGGGTCTTCCGCGCGTGGAGGAGCTGTTCGAGGCCAGAAAGCCGAAGGGTCTTGCGGTCATCACGGAGATCAACGGCGTCGTGCACATCGACGACTCGAAGAAGCGCCGCGAGGCGATCGTTACGAGCGAGGACGGCGAGAGCGAGAGCTACCTGATCCCGTTCGGCTCCAAGCTCAAGGTGCAGGACGGCGACACGGTGGAGGCCGGCGACGAGCTGACCGAAGGCTCCGTCAACCCGCACGATATCCTGAAGATCAAGGGTATCAAGGGCGTGCAGGCCTACCTGCTCAAGGAAGTGCAGAGCGTGTACCGCCTGCAGGGCGTTGAGATCTCCGACAAGCACATCGAGGTCATCATCCGCCAGATGCTCCGCAAGGTGCAGATCGAGGATGCGGGCGACACCTCCATGCTGCCCGGCGAGCTCATCGACATCTTCCGCTTCGAGGAGGAGAACGAGAAGGTCGTGGAAAACGACGGCCAGCCGGCCATCGCCAAGCGCAAGCTGCTCGGCATCACCAAGGCCGCGCTCGCAACCGACTCGTTCCTGTCGGCGGCTTCGTTCCAGGAGACGACCCGCGTGCTGACCGAGGCGGCCATCAAGGGCAAGATCGATCCGCTCATGGGTCTGAAGGAGAATGTCATCATCGGCAAGCAGATCCCTGCGGGCATCGGCCTCAAGCGCTATCGCAATGTCGAGGTGCGCGAGAAGTCCGCTCTGATCGAATAATGCGGCTTTGCAGTCCGCGGGAAATGCCCGCGGACTGCACCGTTCCTGCCGGGTGGGCATAAGGAGGAAGAGCATGGAAAGAATGATCGACAACAAGGAATGCGCCCTGTATGGCACGCGTTATTGCGACCTGCTGAACATGCGCACCTGCGGACAGTGCCCAATGACCGGCAAATCCGGGGAGGTGACGGAGGAGAGCCTCCGCAAGGACCTGGACCTCTATGAATCGCTGCTGCCGGAGGGCGGCATCGCTAAGCTGTTTGAGTCCAAAACCTGCCAGCTTTGCCGGAAGGAGCCGGGTCGGCGGCAGGGCTATGTGATCTTCAACATGGCGCACCCGGAGCCGAAGCGCATGCAGAACGGGCTGCTGTTCGGCAAAAAGCGCTCGCCGATCGGCACGATGGTGCCGGTGCAGATGGCCGTGTGCAAGCAGTGCCGCAGGCGCCTGCTCGTGGTCGATTATCTGCCGCTCGTGCTCTCGGTCGTCACCGGCGCGCTGCTGCTGGCGCTCCTCTCGGTCGGTTCCCTGGCCGAATCGCTCGTGCAGGTTCACCCGGTGCTGCCGTTTGCCATCTGGGCGGGCGGCATGCTACTGGCGCTCCTCATCGCGCTCGCCATCCGGCGCGGGCTGAGGAAGCGGTTTGAAAAGGAGATGTACCTGAACGTGCTCCAACATCCGGTCATGCAGCGGATGATGGAGAAGGGATGGTTCCCGGTGCCGAAGCAGGAGGGCGTGAAGCTCGTGTTCAGCAAGAGCCGCATGGCCTGCGGCCTGGGCACCGCTCCGGACGCGGGCGCAAAGCGCCCGGCGGAGCAGGAAAAATTGGCAGCGGAAGAGGACCGATAAAAGTTGACAACCGCGCGCAGGGCTGATAGAATAGCTAATTGGTGGCTTTCGCGCGTGTTGAATGGCCGCACAGGAGCGTAAGCGATGGAGAGCAGCAGCCGGAAGAGCCGGATTGTGGGCATGAAGCAGGTGCTGCGCGCCGTGGAGTCGGATGCGCTGCAATGCGTATACCTTGCGGCGGATGCACAGCCATCCATCCGCGATCGGGTGGAGGCGGCGTGCCGCCGGCACGCGGTTTTGGTCGTTTCCGTTCCGGACATGCAGACGCTCGGCAGAGCGTGCGGCATTGAGGTGGGCGCCGCTTGCGCGGGCGTCCGAAAAACCGGAGACGGTTTTTGATACGGCCCGGCAGGCCGCCGGGAGACCGACGAGCGGAGCAGGAACCTGCTGCGCCTGTCGTATTGTCGGACAATCATCCCTACAAATGGGTTGCAGGGAGTTGTAAGATATAGATACTAAGAATGATCAATTTTAGGAGGAATATCCATGCCGACCATCAATCAATTGGTTCGCAAGGGAAGAGAGCAGGTGGAGTACAAGTCCACCGCGCCGATTCTGAAACAGTGTCCGCAGCGCCGCGGCGTTTGCACGGCCGTGCGTACCATGACCCCGAAAAAGCCGAACTCTGCGCTTCGTAAAATCGCCCGTATCCGTCTTTCCGACGGCCTTGAGGGTACCGCATACATCCCCGGCATCGGCCACAACCTGCAGGAGCACTCCGTGGTGCTCATCCGCGGCGGCCGCGTGAAGGACCTGCCCGGTGTGCGCTACCACATCATCCGCGGCGCGCTCGATACCGCTGGCGTTGCCAACCGCAAGCAGAGCCGTTCGCTCTATGGCGCAAAGCGCCCGAAGAAATAAGGAGGGTAGAGAGCTATGCCGAGAAGAGGTTTTGTTCCCAAGAGAGAAGTCCTCGCGGACCCGATCTATAACAGCGTCGTTGTGACCAAGCTCATCAACCAGGTCATGCTCGACGGCAAGCGCGGCGTTGCGCAGAAGGCCGTTTACGATGCGTTCGATATCATCAAGAACAAGACCGGCGTGGAGCCGCTGGATGCCTTTGAGCAGGCCATGAACAACATCATGCCCGTTCTCGAGGTCAAGGCTCGCCGCGTCGGCGGTTCGACCTATCAGGTCCCGATCGAGATCCGCCCTGAGCGCCGTCAGACCCTCGGTCTGCGCTGGCTGGTTTCCTATGCGCGTGCCCGCAGCGAGCGGACGATGCGTGAGCGCCTCGCCGGCGAGATCATGGATGCCATGAACTCGCAGGGCAATGCGTTCAAGAAAAAGGAAGACACGCATAAGATGGCTGAGGCAAACAAGGCGTTCGCACATTACAGATGGTAAGGTAAAACGTTTTGCCCAGAGAAACTGCACTTGAATTAACAAGAAATATTGGCATCATGGCCCACATCGATGCGGGCAAGACCACGACGACCGAGCGGATCCTGTTCTATACGGGCAAGATCCACAAGATCGGCGAGACGCATGAGGGCGCGGCCACCATGGACTACATGGTGCAGGAGCAGGAGCGTGGCATCACGATCACCTCTGCCGCAACCACCGCATATTGGCGCGGCCATCGCATCAACATCATCGACACGCCGGGGCACGTCGACTTTACCGTTGAGGTAGAGCGCTCGCTCCGCGTGCTCGACGGTGCGGTCGCCGTGTTCTGCGCCAAGGGAGGCGTGGAACCGCAGTCGGAAACCGTGTGGCATCAGGCTGTGAAATACGGCGTGCCGCGCATTGCGTATGTCAATAAAATGGACATCACCGGCGCAGACTTCTTCAATGTCTGCGCAATGATGCGCGACCGCCTGAACGCCAACCCCGTTCCCATCCAGCTGCCCATCGGCAGCGAGGCGGACTTCCGCGGGATCATCGACCTGCTGACCATGAAGGCCGAGGTCTACTACAACGATGACGGCACCGATATCCGCGAAGAGGAGATCCCTGCGGATTATCGCGAGCAGGCGGAGGAGTACCGGCAGAACCTGCTGGACAACGTGCTCGGCGAGGACGAGACGCTGATGGAGCGCTATCTCGAGGGAGAGGAGATCTCCTGCGATGAGATCCGCGCCTGCATCCGCAAGGCGACGCTCTCCGGCGAGGCAATCCCGGTCTGCTGCGGCACATCGTACCGCAACAAGGGCGTGCAGCCGCTGCTCGACGCGATCGTCGATTATCTGCCGTCCCCGCTCGATGTACCGCCCGCGAAGGGCACGACGCGCGATGGCGAGACCGAGATCGAAGCGGCGCCGGATGACGATGCGCCGTTCGCTGCGCTCGCCTTCAAGATCGTCGCCGATCCGTATGTCGGCAAACTGGCGTTTATCCGCGTGTACAGCGGCACCCTGAAGACCGGTTCCTATGTCTACAACGCCTCGAAGGGCAAGCGCGAGCGCGTGGGCCGCATCATGCTCATGCATGCGGAGCGCCGCACCGAGGTGGAGGAGATCCACGCGGGCGACATCGTCGCGCTCGTGGGCATGAAGGAGACGACCACGGGCGATACGCTCTGTGCCGAAAACCGCCAGCTGCTGCTCGAAAGCATGACGTTCCCCGAGCCGGTCATCCGCGTGGCCATCGAGCCGAAGACGAAGGCCGGTCAGGAGCGCATGACCATGGCGCTGGTCAAGCTGGCCGAGGAGGATCCGACGTTCAAGACGTACACGGATCAGGAAACGGGCCAGACCATCATCGCCGGCATGGGCGAGCTGCATCTGGAGATCATCGTGGACCGGCTGATCCGCGAGTTCCATGTGGAAGCGACGGTCGGTGCGCCGCAGGTCGCCTACAAGGAGACCATCACCAAGAAGGTCAAGGTCGAGGGACGGTATGTCCGCCAGACCGGCGGCCATGGCCAGTTCGGCCATGTTGTGGTCGAGTTCGAGCCGCAGGAGCCGGGCGCCGGATACCTGTTCGAGGACAAGATCGTCGGCGGTGTGGTGCCGCGCGAGTATATCCCGGCCGTGGATCGCGGTATCCGCGAGGCGCTGCAGTCGGGTTCGCTCGGCTATGAGGTCGTCGACGTCAAGGCCTCGCTTGTGGACGGTTCGTACCACGAGGTCGACTCGTCCGAGCTGGCGTTCCAGATCGCGGGTTCGCTCGCGGTCAAGGAGGCGCTGCCCAGAGCGGGCGCCGTGCTGCTCGAGCCGATGATGAAGGTCGAAGTGCTGGTACCCGACGAATACCTCGGCGATGTCATGGGAAACCTCAACGCGCGCCGCTGCCGTGTGAACGGCATGGATATGCGGCAGGGCTTGCAGGTTGTGCACGCGCTCTGTCCGCTGTCGGAGATGTTCGGCTATGCCACCGATTTGCGTTCAAGAACGCAGGGGCGCGGTACGTTTACCATGCAGTTTGAACGCTATGAGGAAGCGCCGGCCTTTGTGGCAGAGAAGTTGCTGAACCGGTACGCTCACCGGTATTAATCAAAACCATTTAAAAAGCAGAATACGAAGGAGAAGACAACAATGGCAAAGGCAAAGTTTGAAAGAACGAAGCCGCACGTGAACATCGGAACGATCGGGCACGTGGATCACGGCAAGACGACGCTGACGGCGGCGATCACGATGGCATTGAGCCAGAGCGGCCAGGCAGCGGCAATGCGTTA
>JAQXRK010000068.1 GCA_029218485.1 bacterium
GTCCACTCCCCGCCGCCGCTGCCGCCGGAGGACCTGCTCCGCTCCGTCTGCACTTCGTCCGCTGAAATCCAGCCGCTCCGGCCGCCCACCTCCGCCAGATAGCATCCGCCCAGATCATCGAGCACGCGCACCTCGGTGTTCCCGTCCAGCGCTGCGGTCGGCACGCACAGCCGCCAGTCGCCATACAGCTGCGCCCCGTCCACGGCGTAGCCCGTCCACGGTTCATAGTCCGCCTCGCCGTCCATGCGTACCAGCCGGGCGGGGAGCCCTCCCTCCGCACCGTCCAGCAGCACCGTGCAATACGCATCCTCCTTGCCGGTTACAAAGACCCGATCACCCCGGTCGAATACAAACAGATATGCCTCCGTTCCGTTGCAGCGTACGGTTCCGCTGCACGGGGCAAACGATGCTTCCGGCTCCGCCGTGCTCGCATGCTCCGCCTTGCTCAAAGGCCGCGCGCGCCAGCCGAGCACGATGTCCCCGCCATCCGCACCGCCGGAGCCGCCGGAAATCCGCTTGTTGCTGATCTGCCCTTGGCGGACGCACCCCTGCCGTCCGTCGTCCCACTCGATGAGCAGCAGATCGCCGAGTTGATCGACCACGCGCACCCGCGTGTTCTGCTTCAGGGTCGCTGCCGGCTCCCCCTCCGGGTAGGGCGCGTCATACACGGCGGCGTTCCTCCGTGCGTATCCGTCCCACGCCGCATACGCATCCTCCCCGGCGGCGCGTACCAGCCGCTTTTCCACCCATACCGTCCGGCCGTCGAGCAGCGCGAGATAATAATCCCCGCGTTCGCCCGTGAGCTGCAGCGCTTCGCCGCGGTTCAGCGCCGCGCAGGACACGCCCGCCCCGTCCGCTTTGACCGTGCCGTATGCGCCCGCCGGCGTGGGTGTCGGCGCTTCGGTTGGTTCCGGCGTGCCCGTTGTTTCCGGCGTGGGCAGCTGTATTTCGATGACCGGCAAATCGGTCGGCGCATGCTCCGCCTCCGGCAGCTCTCCGCACCCGGTGCCCGCGCAGGCCGTCAGTAAGGCCATCGCCGCCAAAAGTACCCTGGTTTTCATTCCGCCGCCCCCTTCCCTTCGTCCTGACCGGCGGGCTTCTTGCCGCTGGCCGCTTCAAGAATATCCGAGATATAGCGGTATGCCGCCGTGCCCGGCTTGAATGCATTGCGGTTCTGGAGCGCGATGTAAGCGATACTGCGGCAGACCACGCCGCCGTACAGCGTGACGGTCTTCCCGCCTTCGCCCTTCAGGATCAGATACGGGCGCATGGCCATCTCCTGCGCGCACTGCTCGTTGGTATAGCCCACGAGCACGTTCGTGTATTGCGTCAGTCCGCCCGCCTGCCGGAAGATGGGGTCGCTCACGCCCGCGCGGTACGCTGCCGCGGACTTGGCGCAGGGCGCGCCAAGCACGAGCGCGCCGCCCTCCACATCGTCCGCCCATGCCACCACCGTACCGTACTCGGCAAGCTTCCAGCCGTGGATTCCCTCCCCGATCAGCCGGTTCCTAAGCTTTGTCGGCACCCCCGTGATCATGCGGATGCCCCTCCTGCCCGTAATGCGGATCGAACATCCCTTGTATTGCAGAATATTATCCAGCTCCGCTCTGCGCACCGCGCGATAGCCGTCCGCCCGGTACTCGAGCAGCCACACGGTCATGCCGGTCGGGTATAGTCTGTCCCTCTCATACTCGCCGTTGTAGGAATAGATCACCGCGCTGGCGGCCTTTGTATCCGGGAGCATGAGCCGCGCTCTTCCGCCCGCAGTCCCCGCCGCATACGGCACGCCGTCCACCCATACAACCGCCGTTTCCCCCGGCACACCCCTGATATCAAATTCAAGCGGATAACCCGCAAGTGGCGATGATTCCGTGCCATAGTGTACCCGAACGTTCCAAAGCGGCTCATTGAAATCCCGGATACTCACCCATTGCCAAGCCTGTGCCGTCCCGGCGTAGTACACATCGGTGAGCGCAAAGCAATCATCAAAGGCATATTTTTCGATCAGCGTCACGCTTTGCGGAATGGTCACGCTTTGCAGCTCGTCGCAATGGTGAAACGTGTGCGCCGGGATGCGGTCGATCCCCGTGCCAAACGTCACCGTTCGCAGGGCGTTACAATCGTGGAACGCATCCGTGCCCAAGGTGGTCACGCTGTCTGGAATTGTGATCCGGGTCAGCAGAATGCATCTTTCAAACGCGTAATCGCCAACAACGGTGAGCCCCTCCGGCAACTCCACCTCCATTAAGTGCTCACAGTCGCAGAACCCCTTTTTCCCAATCGTCTTTAACGATGCGCTCAGGTGAATCCGCTCCAGATTGAGGCATTCGCCAAACGCACCCGTTCCGATCCATTCCACGCCGTCGGGGAGCGTGATGTCCTTCAGCCCGTAACACATGCTGAACGCATCGCTGCCGATGGCGGTCACGGAATCCGCAATCTGCACCTGCGTGAGGTTCTGGCAGTCCATAAACGCCCGCGCGCCGATGCTCGTCACGCCCGGCTCCACGATCGCCACGCGCACCTGGTCACGCAGCTTATCGAACCATGGTGCATCCCTTCCATATATTTCTGCCTCTTCCTCCGGAACGCCCCAGAAATCGCCCTCTCCGTAAACGGTCAGCACGCCCCGGTCGTTCAGCTTCCAGAAAACCCGGCCGCCGCAAGCGCCCTCCGCGACGATGTTCTCCTCCGGTGCAGCCGGCGGTGTTTCCGTGCCAAAGGACTTTTGGGCACTTTGGAGCGACGCATTGCCGCCATCGATGCGCACCCGCCCCCATGCCGTCTCCGTCCCCGCATAGTATACCTGTGCCAGCGCAGCGCAATCGGAAAACGCATTGCTGCCGACGGAGGCCACGCTGGCCGGAAGAACCACCGTATGCAGCTTTGTGCAGCCAGAAAACGACCATGCTCCGATGTGCGTAACGCCCGGCTCAATGGTCAGCTCGGTGATCTGCCCGCGCAGACTTGCCCAAGGGCTGTCCGATTCCCCGCGGCTTTCCAAAATCGCGCCCGTCCCGCAGACGACCAACCGCCCCTGGTCGTCAAGCTTCCATTGGATCGCATCGCCGCAGGTGCCGGAGGCAATGGTCGTCCCGGCGGTGCCCGACACGGTGCCCTGCACCGTTGCCGGCTGTCCGGCAGGCCCTTCACCGGCCTCCGGTTCGGGCGCCGGCTCCACCGTCTTATCCGGCCCGGGTGTTGTCGTGGATTCCGGATCGCCTGTCGGTTCAGGCGGTGTCGTCGATTCCGGGTCGTCGGCCGGTTCGGGAAGCAGCTCCGCGGTGTTGTCCGGCCCAAGCGTCGGCTCTGCGGCCAACGACTTCGCCGGCAGCGCCGTCAGCACCAGCAGCAGCGCAAGCAGCAGGGCAGCGAGGCGTTGTTTCATCATGTTCCCCCCTATCAAATTCTCTGTCGGTCGTCATCTGTGGGCCACGGTCCCGGTTCCTCCAATGGCCTTGCGGCCGGACAGGCACCGGGTTCGATCGGTTTGTTGAAATTTTTTCAGGGAGCAGCGCCGGAACCGGCGAATACACGACATCATGATTTGCTACAAACGCCCGGCGGCGTTCATACTGTGATAGTGTAACATGATGATAAAGGAAAAGCACGCCATACCGCGTGCTTTTCACAGAAATTCCCCATTTACAGGGGCCGGTGGCGCAGCCGTTTATCCGGCGTACCACAGCATCTCAAAGTACTCCACATCGGCCTTGCCGTCGACAAAGATCTCGCCTTCCCTGCGCTCAAACACGATGCGGCCCTCGCGGCCGTCGTCGAGAATGAAGTAGAACAGCGAATCATCGTCCGTCGCCAGCGGCGTGATCACCGTGCCCGCGGGCAGCTCGGCCTTCTCATAGCCGTTCGCCCCCTGCAGCTCTACCGGCAGCGCCCGCACGGTGCGCAGCTCGTTGCCCTCGACCGGCACAATCTCATAGAGGCTGTTCTCGGCCGGCACGGGCGCGCCCTCCGCATCCACGTCGTAGATGCGCGTCGCCCACCAGGTCCCGAACGCGTACACCGCGCTGCCCACGATGATCCGGCCGTCCTCCGTCGCACCCTCGATCGTGCCGTACAGATCGCCGGTCTTGACCGGCTTGCCATCCTCGATCCGCCATGCGGTCAGGTTATAATCATCGGAAGCCATGTCCACGGTGGTGAACAGCACCGGCATCAGGTTCTTCATATACAGCCACGCGCCGCAGAACATGCTGTCCTCCTCGTTGAGCTTGTATGCGGTTCCGTCGATGTCGACCCACGTGGTCACGTTATCCCACTCGTCCTCGGTCGTATAGACGTACAGCGTGATCGCGTCGCCCTGCTGCGTCGGATCAAACGTGATGTTTTCATCCAGATCGAGCGGCGTCAGCGACCAGGCGCGCCCGCCCTCCGGCAGCGGCTCCTCCGGCAGCGCATCGGGCGCTTTCGGTTCCTCGGTCGGCTCGGGCGAAGGCTGCGCCGTGGTCTCCGGCACGCCCTCCGGTTCGGCGGTCGGTTCGGCGGGTTCCAGAGCTTCCGGCGGCGTCGTGGCGCCGGAAGCATCGGCCGGCGTGCCGGCATTGCATCCCGCAAGGAGCGCCGCAGCAAGCAACACGGCCGCGAGCAGACAGGCAATTCGTTTCATATCACACAATCCTTTCCGTCAAAGCCCGGGATGCGCATCGCATCCCGCCCGCTTCAACACTCCAATCATAATGATGCCGCGCCCGGTTGGCAAGCACCCGAAACCAAAAGTAATGAAATCTTCACGATTGGGCAAAAGTACCGTTCCATTACGGCATAGATCGCTCGCAACCCGCAGAAACCGGGGGTTTTTGCAGCGATTTTAGCACTCTCTGGTCGAGAGTGCTAATGTTCACATTTCCATGACATTTCCTCTCTTTTTCCGTAACAATGGCGTGCTATGATACAGACAATCCAAAGAGGATTGCATACCGCCCGAAACGGGCGGGCATAATGAAGAAAAGAAGCAGTGAATGGAGGGATCGTTATGTTTGAACTGACACCGTTTGTGAGAAGGAACAATGCTGCGGTCTATGACCCGTTCCGCATGTTTGACGAGATGGAGAAGCACTTTTTCCAGGGCAGCGCGCTGGGCGATTTCAAGGCGGACATCCGCGACACCGGCGACGCGTTTGAGCTGGAGGCCGATCTGCCCGGCGTAAAGAAGGAGGATATCCAGGTCGATATCGACAGCAACTACCTGACCATCAGCGCCACGCGGCAGACCGAGAAGGACGAGAAGGACAAGGCCGGCAACTATGTGCGCCGCGAGCGCTCCTACGGCACCTACAGCCGCAGCTTCGACGTCAGCGGCGTCGAGACCGGCGAGATCAGCGCGTCCTTTGCGGACGGCGTGCTCAAGCTCCGTCTGCCGAAGCGGCAGGAATCCCTGCCCTCGACGCGCCGCATCGCCATCGAATGATCCCGAAGGGCTGCGCAGGAAACAGCAGAAAAGGCGGAGCCGCCCAAAATGGGGCGGCTCCGCCTTTGTTTTTCCGTATGCGCCGCGCGCAGCCGGCGGCCTTGCAGACGGTTATTGGACCGTTTCGGCCAAAAAGTTTTTCCGTATGCGCCGCGCGCAGCCGGCGGCAGCAGACAGCCGCCATCCGCCAAAAGCGCGTGGCGGCAACCTCTTAAAACAGCGACCGGATCATCAGCAGTACGCCGAAGATGAGCAGCGGGATGCCGATGCCCGCGCCCACGATCGAGCCGATCAGCACCACGCCGACCGCGGCCAGCGCCAGGCCGATGAGCAGTGTCAGCAGCTTGCCCGCGGCAAGAAAGATCACGCCGAGCAGGCTCCACACCATACGAAACGGCCAGGTCAACACACGAATCATCCTCGCACCTCCTCTGTAACAGCCGTACAGGCATTGTGCCGTCAGTATAGCACGCCGCGCGCACAGGCGGGCCGTTTCCCGGCAGAAATTCACAAAAATCTCAATTTTGGCTCCGCCGCCCGTTTACGCAATACCCGCCCGCTCCGCCGCCCCTCCGATCGGCGGCAATGCCCGCGCGCCGTATGTGCCGATCCGCATTCGCTCCGCCGTTCGTTCACACAATGCCCGCCCGGCGCATGAACGCGGCGCTCCGCTCGCCGGACGGCCGGTTGAACCGCCCCAGCCCGAACAGCGATTCCGGGTCGCCGCGCCGGACGGTGTTCCCCTGCTCGCGGCAGGTGAACGACGCGCGAAAGCCCAGCTCGTGCAGGCATTTCTCCGCCTCCTCGCAGCTGTTTCCGAACGGATAGGCATAGGCCGTGGCGGCTTGGCCGGTGTGCTCCAGCAGGGCCGATTGCACGCGCTGCGTATCCTCCGTGAACAGCCTGCGGTACTGTTCCTCGCTCTCGCCGCGCATCCGGGCGCTGCCCTTGCGGCCGAGCAGGCCGTGCATATCGTAGCTGTGGTTCTGAATCTCCACATACCCCGATCCGGCCAGCTCCCGCACCTCCTCCCACGAGAGGTACGCATAGTTCGGGTTCGGGTCCGGCTCCTCGGTAAACCGGTCGGTATACGCCCCGACGATCGAGATGACCGCCCGCATCTGCATCCGCTCGAGGATCGGCAGCACATAGGCGAGGTTGTTGTAATGCCCGTCGTCCAGCGTGATCATCACCGGCTTTTCCGGGAGCACGCCCACGCCGTCCACATAGTCGATCAGATCCTGCACGACGACCGTCTCGTACCCATGCTCCGCCAGATAGATCAGGTCGGATTCCAGCATCGCCGGCGACAGGATGTAATCGCCCGCGCGGGCCGGGTCCTTGAGAATGCTGTGGTACATGATGATGGGCACGGCCACCTCCCCGCGCGGGTCGGCGGCATGCCCGGGGGCAGCGGCCATCGCGCCGGCCGCCACCCTCTGCGCATGCGGCAGCAGCACGGCGCCGGAAAACAGCAGCAGCAACAGGATGCAAAGCAGACCGATCCGAAGCGTATCTTTTCTCATATGCTACCATACGCTGCGCGGGCCGGAATCATGCCGCCGCAGGATACAAACGGGGCGCCCGTTTTCGGGCGCCCCGGACAATCAGTCCGATCCGCAGATCAGCCGTTTGGCCGGCTCTTGCACCAACCCGCGCCGCAGCGCCGGATCCGCCGCGCTGCTCACTCGCCGTACAGAATCCGGTGCAGCTCCGCCGCGTTCGCCTCCAGATCGATCGACAGCACGGACGCGCCGTCCTTATCGGCATAATGCCATGTGCCGTCGAACGGGAGATGATAGCTCTCGATGGTCATATCGCTCGTCAGCACGCTCGTACCCAGCTGGAGCATCATATCGAGCGACAGGTTCGTGGTCACGTTCTCCACCGCGTAGCTCGCGATGCCCGACAGCTTCTTCAGGTTCGCGTCGGTCTTCATGCTCTGGTACAGCAGCTCCATCAGGTGGCGCTGGCGCGCGGTGCGGGAAAAATCGCCGTCGGAATCGGCGCGGCAGCGCGCATACCAGAGCGCCAGCTCGCCGTCGAGCAGCACCGGGCCGTCCTTCGGTTCGAGCACGCGCCTGCCCATCTTTCCGTTGATAAAGCTGGCCTCCTGCTTTGTGAGGTTGACGGTCACGCCGCCGATCTGGTCGATCAGCTCCTCGAACACGCTGAAGCTGACGGCCGCGTAATACTGCACATCCAGATCGAAGCAGAGGTTGACCGTATTGATGAGCGAGCCGGCGCCGCCGCTGTTGAACGCCGTGTTCAGGCGCCCCCAGCGGGTGCCGTTGATCTTGACCCAGCTGTCCCGCATGAGCGAGACCAGCTTGATGGTGCCATTTTTGCTGTTGTACGAAACGAGCATCATGGAGTCCGAACGGCCGGTCGCCTCCTTGTTGCCGGAGCGCGAATCCGTACCGATGAGCAGGATGTTCACAACGTCCGAATCCTTGCGGTCCACCTCATAGATGAGCTGCTCCTCGTACGGCTCGTCCCCATCCGACTCGCCCGGCTCCTCCGCCGCCGGATCGGGCTCCGCTTCGGCCGGCTCGAGCGATGTGTCGCGGTTGCCGTCGATCACCTCCAGATTCTCCGGCCGCTCCACCGTGCCCACGGCTCCGTCCTGCATTTTCGACACGGCATACCAGACGATGCCGGCAGCAGCGAGCAGCAGCACCAGCACAACGATCAATAACACTTTTAACGCAGTTTTCAAAAAATACGCATCCTTTCCGCGTGGCGCCGGGCCGCCGCTGCGTCCCGCGCCGCCGTCCTCAGTGGGTCAACATATTATAGCACGCGGAAAAAGGGAAAGAAGTGAACGCTTTGTGAAACCTGTCCTTTCACCGCGTTCCTACCCGGCCTTCCACGGCGCGCATCGTACATCTTGTGGTCTGCGCCGCCGCGGGCAACCAGATTCTTTGGCATACATTTTGGCCGCTTTCGGGCCGAAATTTTTCAAAAAGTGGGGAATCGGTTCACATCGTCATTCATGAACGCGGGATGAACAAACTGATAAGAAACTGTTGCGAAATCCAAAAAATCCCCGATTTGTATGAACATTCCATAAATAAACCCACCGCTTTGGGCTGGATTGCCACATTCGTGCTACAATGCAGAAAAACTCCTCGGTGGGGGAAATATGAAAAAAACGGTCATTTTTCTTTTGGTCTGTTTGCTGCTCGCAGCCGCTCCGTTTCCGACCCGCTCCTACGCGGCGGAGGAGGATGCTGTATCCGCAGCGGCGGACGATGTGGACAGCGTTTTTGTGCGCGTGAGGCTCTCCACGGGCGGCGCACAGCGGGTTTGCATTGCGGTCGAGGGAACGTACCGCTGCAACGGCACGCCGTTCACGGGCGGCACGCTCACGCTCCGGCTCAGGGGCGAGCACGTGACCGTCACGCATTCCGAGCTCGGCCTGCTGTCCGACAATCCGTTCATCTATATCGAGCGGCTCGACCCCGACCCGTGGGACGCCTTCTTCACGCTCGACAACGCGCGCTACGGCGAATGCCGCTATCTGGGCGACCTGTTCGGCTGCATCGATGACGAAGGCAAGCTCTGCCTGGTCAACTATGTGCCCATGACGCAGTACCTCTACGGCGTTACGGGCGGCGAACTGCGCAACACGCACCCGATCGAGGCGCTCAAGGCGCAGACCATCGCGGCCAAGGGCTATGCGCTCTCCCGCGTGGGCAGCAGCGGAGCCTACGACCTCACCGACCGACCCGCCGATCAGGTCTACAAGGGCTACCGCCCGGGCGACAGCCGGATCATCGAGGCGGTGGACGCCGTTGCCGGCGAATACCTCGCGCTGGACGGAAAGCCGGTCAAGTGCTACTACTGCACCGCCAACGGCGGGCAGACGCTCACGCCGCTGCTGCGGTGGGGCGCCTCCGGCTGCGACGCCGCCTATGCCATGCGCTACGACCCCTATGACATCGCCGGCTCCGGCCGGTCCGCGGTGGTCGATATCGCCCGCGACGCGGCTAAATGGCCCGCCGCGCTCGCGGCGTTCCTGCTCGCCGAGGCGAGGGCCGTGGAGCCGCAGGCCGCCGCCGTATGCGGCATCGAGCTGCTGAACGGCTA